>CAZTLE010000033.1:0-26925 GCA_964614415.1 uncultured Aureitalea sp.
TTTTGCTGAATAACACCGAACCACAATAGGCTCCATCCACGTGCAGCCAAATATTGTGTTCTTCACAAAGTGCTGCTACTTCCGTGATAGGATCGAAACTTCCCAGTACGGTCGTTCCCGCTGTGAGGTTTACCAGAGACGGAATATACCCTTTGTCAATATCATTCAGTATGGCTTGTTTCAGTTCGTTTATGATTAACCTGCCTTTTTGATCGGTTTCTATATATCGCACCTGCTCTCTGCCGATCCCCGAAAAAGCAGCATTCTTGGGAATGCTGTAATGTGAGTCCCGGGAGGTGTATACGGTAAGCCTGGATTCCCTGAAGCCTTGCGAACGAATTAAACCCTGGGAGCGATCCCGGGCCATGAGCATAGACATGAAATTGGTTAGAGACCCCCCGGAGGCAAATGTGCCTCCAGCGCTGGCATCCCAACCTATCATTTCAATCACCTTGTTGAGAATAACCTTTTCAACACCGACCTGGGGTCCGGCTGCCTTGTAAGTGTACATGCTGTTGTTCAGAAAAACAGATAGGAGATCTCCCAGGATGGCGTGCTCGTTTCTTCCTCCGAACAATTGATTAAAGAAACGATTGGTCCCTGTTTTTGGGGTATGTCGAACCAATTCGTAAAGTGATGTTTTAAAATCGTCTTCGGTTGTTGGGGTTTCGGGAAGGCTTAAGTCGAGTTCCTGAAAAAGGGTTTCGGAGGGGATATGGTCGGCTATGGGTTTTTCTGATTCTTCATTAACAAGTTTTGCTATTATTTCTGTAAAATTCAACAGGGCTTTCTTCATTTTTTTCGGAATTCTAAATTTTTTAAAAAATCGTCATTTTTGATCAAAATTGATCCGTTTTTGATGAAAATTTGAAAAAATAATCCAAAATCAACCAAAAAAACCATTTTTTTACTTATACTCCCCCAAAGCTACTATTATTGCAAGAACAAAAAAATATTAACCATATGAATTGTATTGAGTCGGTAGAAGAGTTGGTGGAAACATTAAAAAGAAGCAAGAAGGAAGATTATGTCGCCATTGCCAGATTATTGGACATACCGGCTGCCGACCTCATGGATTACGCCTACTGGAAAGAAGAGGGGTATACAAGGAATTGTATAGAGCGAACCGATGATTTTGAACTATTGCTTTTGTGTTGGAATCCCGGAGATTCTACCCCAATTCATTGTCATGGAGAGCAACGATGTTGGGTGTATCAGGTGAGTGGACGGATGAAAGAAGTTATTTATAAAGAAAATGAGGATAATAACATTAACCCCGATTCAGAAAGGAGATTGAAGTCCGGGGATATTTGTTATATGGATGATTCCCTGGGCTATCATACGCTTCACAACAATTCAGATGCCAGATCCATGAGTTTACATCTATACGCCAGGCCCATCGACACTTGTACCTATTACGATGAAGAGGTTGAGGAATTTGTTCCCACGGATATGCATTATCATAGCTACAAGGGGGAATTGGTTAATGACCGGAAACTTGAAACCAGGGAGGAAAGACTTACACGTCTCACCAAATCGGCGATTATTTAGGATCATTGGTTCGACCTCCTGAAAGAGCTTATTCAATCCTAATAGGCTTTTTCTTTAGATCCAGTTCCTTGATAAGTTCATCGGTAAAGCGGTAATGGCCTTTCATCGTAATAATCTTAAACCGATGCTTTCTCATCTTGCTTAGAGTATCCAGAAAAAGCCATTTGGATTTCAACAACTTTGGCCTGGAACTTTTAATTCCTAACTCAAAATAATGTTTAACACCATCCATATATCCCACGATATCAGGAATAATGGTTACATCACTATCTTTTTTGTAGAATGAATTAGGGGCTTCATATCCTTCCAGGTCTGCTTTAATATCGGTATATCCATGGTCGGAAAGATATTTTACGGATTTTTCAAGTAATTCGGGATGCTCAATTTTGTCTTCATGTATCATAGTATTTACAATATGAAAAATTATGGACTTTTCCAATATATAGCCGGATTCAGGCCTTGAGCTATTTTGAAAGCATAGAGAAATTATTAGTTCCCATGCATCCGTTAGGAGACAACCGGGGTTAATTTAGAATGTCTTGTACATTATCTGAAAATGACAATCATTATCTTTATAGACTTAAAACCATATCAATATGAAAAAAGTTGCTACCGGTATTCTATTCATGGCTCTTTTGTTTGCAGCGGCATGTAAGGAAAAAACCGAATCCAAACCTGAAACGGATAGCACCACGGAAGTACCTGTTGTAAAAGTAAAGGGAATTGAAGTGAACTATGCTTCCGATTCCACCAACCTCAAAGGTTATATAGCTTTTGATGAGAACCAACAAGGGAAGCGCCCGGGAGTTATTGTTGTGCATGAATGGTGGGGACATAACAATTATGTTAGAGAGCGTGCCGATATGCTGGCCGAACTGGGATATACCGCCATTGCCGTTGATATGTATGGCGATGGAAAATTAGCAGAGCATCCGGATGACGCCGGGAAGTTTGCCATGAGCGTGATTTCGAATCTACCCGAAGCCAAAGCTCGTTTCAATGCGGCAGTCGATTTGCTAAAGCAACACGAATCTGTTGACGATCAAAAAATTGCAGCCATAGGGTACTGTTTCGGAGGAAGTGTGGCCTTGACAATGGCCAATAGCGGAGCGGATCTGGCTGCGGTAGCCGCTTTTCATAGTGGGGTCACATTACCCGTGATGCCAAATGAAGATCTCAAGGCCCGGGTCCTGGTTTGTAATGGTGCCGAAGACCCTTTCATAAGTCCCGAATCTGTTGAAGCCTTTAAATCTGCAATGGACTCAATAGGTGCAAATTATGAGTATATTTCATATCCGGGAGTGAAACACAGCTTCACTTCGAAGGAAGCCGATGCCAATGCGGAAAAGTTCGAAATGCCTTTGGCTTATGATGCTGAGGCTGATCAAAATTCATGGGCAAGCCTTCAGCAGATGTTGACCGAGGTGTTTGAATGATACTCAAAAGATGTAATCATATCTTTACAACACCTCATAAATACCGATTAAAAATTAAAGAACGAATCATGAAGAACTTTCTGAGTGGTCTTTTATGTGCACTACTTTTTGTTCAATATAGTGCTGCACAGGATAGAATTACGGGTGAAGCCTTTGCCACCCGTTCCGTAGTGTTGGGGCAGAATGGAATGGTGGCTACCAGTCATCCTCTGGCAACTCAAATAGGGCTGGATGTTTTAAAGGAGGGCGGTAATGCCCTGGCAGATTACGACGGGAGCCGTTACGTCTTCTGCTGTTACTAAGGCAACACAAGTGGAGGAGTTACCCGCATTATCTGTGACGGTAAGTGTTATATCGTTCTCTCCCAGGTTGGAGCAATCAAAGGTGTCGATGTCAATAGATAAGGAGGCTACCCCGCAGTTATCTGCACTGACCCCGCAAAATCAACCGCAGTTATGGTAGCCAACCCAAGCTCATTCAATTGAATAGTAATGTCCTCACATACCGCTACCGGGTCTTCGTCATCGGTCACTTTAATGGTAGAACCGCAAATAAAGCTGTCATTGTAAGGGTCAGTTTGTACTTAGTGATTCTACTTTTTTGTTTGAATGCAAGTTGGAATAACAAAAAAGTCTATTAAATAAGTACCGGCTCGTAAATTCTACGTATTAGTACGTATATGAATATAGGCCAGGTTATTATTTTTGCGAGAGGATGATGTTTTTGTTAACTAGCGCCCAATTGGTTAAGGAATTATTGGTCTTCTTCAATCCCAATTTTTCAATGATATTGCTTCGGTGTTTTTCAATGGTTCGTTTGGACAATGACAAGGACTCTGCAATTTCTTTACTGGAAATTTCTTGAGCAATTAGTTTTAAAATTTTTGTTTCAGATAAGGTAAGATAACTAAGCCTTCTAAGCTCATTGTTAGCCTTTTCAAGGGGGTGTGTGTCAATGGACTTGCTGAAATAAATTTCGTCTTTTAATACACTGTCTATACAGCGTTCGATTTCAAAAAAGGAGTCTTCTTTTAGCAAATACCCGTTAATTTGTAAGGTTTTAGCCTGCACTATATAAAAGGCTTCTTTGTGGAAGGATAAAATGATAAATTTGGTTTTCGATCCTTTTTCCCGAGCCATTTTTATCACTTCGAAGCCGTTGAGGGTAGGCATATCTATATCTAAAAATGCTAAGGAAGGCCGTTGTTCCAGAATAAGCTCCAGAGCTTGAATGCCATTTGTGGCCTGCCCGATTATTCGATAGCCATTGGCATTTAATTCATCATACAATCCTTTCAGTAGCATGGGATGGTCGTCGGCAACTACAATGGAAATATCTTCTTTTTTCATATTACAAGGGGACTGTCAAAGACATAATGGTACCGCTATTGAATTCACTGTCCAGTTTCAATTGAGCTCCCAAAATCTTGGCGCGCTCGAACAAGGTTTTTATTCCTAAGCTTACCGTTTTATTTTTAGATTCTACATCGAAACCTTTCCCGTTATCGCTTACCAAAATGTGGATATATTTTGGCTTTTTATTTACTTCTATCTTGACTGCTTTTGCTTCGGCATGCTTTATAACGTTACTAAGGGTTTCCTGCAATATCCTGTAGAGATGCAGTTCAGATTCCTTTGTTAGTGTTCCATCAATATTCTCAATATTTTCCGTAAAGAATATATCGGAATTCGAATTGATATTGTATAAGAGGGAATTTATAGACTCCGTTAATCCTAAACGTTCTAAATTTGAAGGGTGTAATCCTCTGGAGATATCGCGAACTTCTTCTAGTGTGGTACTTGCCAGATTCTCTAAATTACTATGACCAATATTCTTAGTTTGCTTCGACAATAGCATAAGTTTTTGCCCCACGCTATCATGTAATTCTCTCGCTAAACGTGAACGTTCCTCTTCCTGGCCCTGGATCAAATCCTGAGAAAACGATTCTTGCATTTTTTGCTTGGTTAAGGCAAACTTTTTGCTTCGAATTAAATACAAAATTAAAAACAGAGCCAAAAGTCCTAGACCTCCAAAAATCATTAGTTGTGTACTTATCTTACTTTTTGCATCAAGCAATTCTATTTCTGATTTCTGGCTTTCTATGGTTGCATCTCGTTTTTCAGTTTCGTACAGCGTCTGATAGTAGGACAATGCCTTGACTTTTTGAACACTATTGATAGAATCTTTGAATTGGTGGTATTTTGAGTAATAAAAATGAGTCTTTTCAAAATCTCCCAGGGCTTTGGTAATATTTGATAATAACCCATATGTAAAATAAATATTCTCTGCATTATTCGCTTCAAGGTGAATTTTCAATGTTTTTTCAGCTTCTGATAATGCTTTTTCGAAATTCCTGGTACTGTAGTAATAATTTGCCACGGACGATCTATAATTATACTCATAGGGTATAGGATCTTCTTTTGAATATTGTCTCTGTATTTTATCAAAGTAGGTTTTAGCTTTAGACAAACTGTCACATTGCGAATATGCAGTTAACAATCCATACATAATTAATGGGGTATAGATACTGAACCTATTTTCACCATTCTTTTCAGCTTTTTCTATTTCCTGATAAGCCTCATGAAGGTACCTTATACTCAAAGGCCGATTCCCTTGTCTATTTGCATTGGCAGATGCATTATATAAAAGAGGAATAGAAGAACGGTAATCATTGCGCGACCTGGCTATGGTAAGAATCTGTTCTCGTTCTTCCTGTGCTTCTTTAAAAAAGCCAATCATGGTGTAAATGGCGGCCAGTTCATTTCTAGCCACCATAAGATTGGCTGTATCTTTTTGTTTCGTAAAAATAGCTACCGTTTCGTTAAGTAATTTCGACCCTTCTGCATACCTGGCCATTCGTCTCAAAGTTGCTGCCCTATAAGTTCTGGCGGTCGCATACAGTGAGGTATCTTTATTTTTTAGTGCAATATTTTCTGCTATCTTATAGTTTGAAATCGAAGTTTCTAAAATTCCTGCACGATAATAGGCATCTGCAACATTAAAATACAGCATGCTCAATACATCGTTATCTTCGATTTGTATATTTCTTTTTTCAAAATCCTTGAATAATTTTATACCCTCTTCACCTCTATTGGCTCTGTTTGCGAAATAAAAAATAAGATCACTCGTGCGATTGACTGCAATAGCTATGGAATCCTGCTCATAGGCATACTGTATGGTAGCCCTGGTAATTGAATCGAACTTAAACTCCGGCTTGCCGTTATAACCAATCAAACGGGACAAACTATCCATGAGTACTAATTTATCTGCGCCTTCCGTATTAGAAATTTTGGCCTTCAACTCCTGAACTTTTGGTGTAATATCTTCCTGAGAAAAGCCGATAATTGAGAAAGCTAAACTCAGAACGGTGACTATTCTTTTCATAACAGGTTAAATTGGTATATTCAAAGTCAATGAGGTTCCTATAGATAACTCACTATTTTAAGTTAAGTTCTGAACCTATAATTTTTGCACACTTAAATGAGGTTTTAGTCCAAGACTCATACTTTTACACCTCGATTCAAAATCAAATCCTATACCTTTATCACCTATTTAAATGGTGATTTCATCTTCTACTTTTTAACTTTCAATTTTGGCTTTTCGTGAATGAACAGTGTGATTGACTTCTGTTTCCTGAGCGTGTCCTTTATTGAAGAATAAAAATGGGATAAACAATCCGCATTTAGCAACAACTTTTGCTTTTAAAGAGCATTGATGTAGGTATAAAAACATTGAGAAAAAATGAGTTAATGTTCATGTTTTATTTGAGGGGTCAGCTCTTTTATACAGTATAAAGTTATTAAAATTTGACTCAAGAACACTATTAGAGGTCTTGAAAAATGACATCTCACAGGCTAAATTCCATAGTATCTTCGTGAGAACGCCATTTTACTTCCGTGTAATGAGGTTTTATCTAACTCGAGAGGTTTCCTTTTCCCGGATATTGATTCAGGGGAAATGCGATTTTTGGTCCAGCTAGTTTATGTCGAAGTGCTTTACATCTGGATCCCGTTCTGCTCCGGAATAGGACCGGGAATATTGGCATCATCGTCACCGATCATCTGCCTGATGTCAATTTCAATGCCTCTGGACATGGTGGTTATGGGAACGTCGTTGGCGATTCCCTCAAACGGGTTCTCCGATACCTCCCCTATACGTTCCATTGTATGGAAGATCCAGGAAATGACCACACTGAACGGAATAGTGAACCAAACGAAATTATCGCCTATAAATTCAATAATATAATGAAACCCTCCTTCGGGATAAGGCTGCCAGCTTTGGGTCAATTCGACGATTTGTTTACCTATTTTATCAAACTCGTTCATCATTCCAAAGGGGAGCAACACCACAAAGATCCAGATAAAAAATCGGTTTAAGGTCGCAAACTGCCTGGGATACGGAAAGTTCTTTATGCGTTCCGCTTTTCCCTGTAGCGTGAACAATTCAACCAACATTTGTTCCATTTCCAGGAATGAGAATTCCCAAATGTGTTTGCTTTCTTTGAGTTTCCGAAGCTGCCTGGACTGCAGATTGATACAAGCGGCCTGTTTATTGCCTTTGCTTAGAATGTATTGCTTTTCCTCTTCGGTCACATAACCGTCCAGCTCTTCGGACAAGGTGTACTTCCGCTCATTAATTTGAATACGTTTCATGTACTCTTTATCCGATTTATTCACGTTGGATAGCTCCCAGGTTTTTGGTGCGCGCAAGGCATGACGCAAAGAAGTCATCCAGGCCACATGCCGCATGATGAGCTGCTTCTTTATTTTGAAAAGCTCGTCTTCAGAATATTTTTCATCGGAGTGTTCGTTGGTTATGAAATCGTTGACCATAATGGCAAACGAACGGGATGCATTGACAATCCCTCCCCAGATCTTTCTGGCTTCCCAGAGACGCCCGTACGAAGCGTTGTTCTTAAATGAAATGATAAACGCCAGGGCCGTACCCACCAAACCGATTGGTAGCCAGGGCAGATGTAACCAGTACCATTTAAGCCCGGTATATAGCAATACCGGAATTAGCGACAGAATGATAAAGATGAAGATGTATCGTCTCGTCCAACCGAGCATTTCCCTGACGGAGTAATTTCTTCTTGTGAGCATACGTTAGATTTTTATTTCATCCCTTCCCCGAATATTTCTTATACAGTTTGGGATAACTCTATCTGAATTTCAGGACTTTTGAAATCAAAGAAATAGGATTCCTTAAGATAGACTTCTTGCATAACCGCAAGGTAGCTTTTTAAATTAATTTGAGTTCTTCGATCAATACATCCGGATTAGGGCGTTTTGTATAATCGATGGAATGTTCTGCATACGCAATGACTCCATCTTGACCAATGATGAATTGTGCTGGTACCGGCAGTGTCCGGGAGGAGTCGTAATTATATAGTGGTGTATATTTAGTGATCACTGTTGCATTCGGCTCTATGCCCTAGGTGTTAATTAACAAAACTTTTAACGGGATTCATTATTTATCATTAATTTTAAACCATGCGTAATGGTTCAAATAAAAAAGTCGTAGGCCTTTTATTTCTTCTGGCTTTTCTGTTCTTGCGAGTGGCCAATGCGCATACGCTTTCGCATTTTGCGGATGATACAAACGAGGATCATTGTGAACTATGTGAAATTATTTGTGTCTCGCAAGAACTTACTCCGTTTGCCGATCCCGGCCCTTCGGAAACCCCAAACTTCAGTTTAGTATATCCCAAAATCGACGATGTCAATGCAGGCTATGACGAACCATTGCATTGCTTTGCGTCGCCCACTTTCGTCTACAATAAACCACCTCCCGGTTTGTAGGTAGTACAGATTCTATTGAGTTAAGTCATGATGGCCTATTGTCCGGAAAACCGGACTGTCAAGCGGTATGTACTGCATGCATGCACTTATCCGTGACAAGATAATCTTACAGCACATTGCTTCCCCCGCCGATGCGAATCGGCCCGGGTCAGGGAGTTGAACCTTTTGCAAAATACTGTACTACCCTCCATTCCATGCGATCGATTGCCAGGAGCGCAGGATGTTCATCATTTATTTCATAATCAATCAAAACCGTATTTGTATGATCAGTACAAACAACCTTACCAAGAAATATGACCAGTTGATCGCACTGGATCAACTTAACTTAAACGTGGAACAGGGTGATATTTTTTGCCTTCTTGGCGCCAATGGTGCCGGAAAGACGACCACTATCAATCTGCTTTTAGGATTTATAAAACCAACCTCGGGCAGTGCATCTATAGATGGTATGGATGTACTTGAGAACAATAAGGCTACCAAGAAAATACTAGCCTATATACCCGAGAACCTGATGCTTTATCCCAGCCTTAGCGCGGTGGAAAACCTGGATTATTTCTCCGGAATTGCAGGAAAGCGCTTTTCTTCATCGGAATTAGAAGCTTACCTGTCTGAGGCTGGGTTGCAACAGGGGGCCTTTAAAAAGCGAATCGCTTCATTCTCTAAGGGAATGCGACAAAAAGTAGGTATCGCTATCGCTCTTGCCAAGGATGCCAAAGCCCTGCTTCTCGACGAACCAACCTCCGGCCTGGATCCAAAGGCCAGTAATGAATTTGGCGAGCTGCTACAAAAACTGCGGGATAAAGGTGTGGCGACGCTTATGGCCACACACGACTTGTTTCGTGCTAAAGAAGTGGCGACACATATCGGTATCATGAAGGACGGACAGCTGAAGCAGCAATTTACGGCTGATGACATCTCTCTTTCCAAACTGGAAAGGGCGTATTTAGATACAATGGACTATAAAGAACAGGTATCATGATCTTAAAAACATTTCGCAAAGAGACCAAAGAGCTATTGCGCGACGGTAGGGTGCGCCTATCCTTTATTATCGTATTACTACTGCTTGGAATGGCCATTTGGACGAGCACCAAACAATATCAGAACATCAATGATCAGTACGAGACGGCAACAGCCGTTGAGCGAGCTCTCTGGGACGATCAGGGAGAGAAAAACCCGCACTCAGCGGCCCATTTTGGCACCTATGCGTTCAAGCCAAAATATCCGTTGTCCCTGGTGGATCAAGGGGTAGATAAATATGCCGGAACTTCCATTTTCCTAGAAGCGCACAACCGGAACGAAGCACAATTCAGTGCTGCTTCCGATCAAACAGGATTAGCCAGATTTGGGGACCTTACTCCAGACTTTATACTTCTTTTCATTATCCCATTGCTTATAATCCTTTTAGGCTATAACAGCTTTACCAAAGAAAGGGAAATGGGAACACTAACGTTGCTGAAAAGCCAGGGAATTTCTACCCGGAAGTGGATTATTGGCAAGTGGATGGCATTGTTTGTCCCCATTCTTGTAATTACAACCCTTTTGTTTCTTGTGGCAGGAATTATACTTGCCAACCTTCAGGATTTTGGTGTTTTTCGATGGAATTCCCTCATAGGAATGTTCCTGGTATACATGGGTTACTATATCATTTTTATAAACCTGGTATTGTTCATTTCATCCAGGGTTAAAAAATCCGGAATATCGTTGGTATTGTCCCTTTCACTATGGATCGTGGCCTGCCTGGCAGCGCCTAAGGCTGCAAGCAATATTGCGGAAACCAAGCATCCGTATCCCACAAGACAGGAATTTGCCGCCATGGTGGTTAAGGACAAAAAAGAAGGACTGGACGGACACAATCCCTGGAGTAAGGAAGCCAAATTGTTGGAGGAAGAGGTGCTAAAGGAATATGGCGTAGATAGTCTTCATAAACTTCCCTTCAATTTTGACGCGTATCGCATGCAAAAGGGAGAAGAACACGAGGCACAGGTCTATTTTAAGCACTACAATTATCTCAAAGAACAGTTTGCACAGCAGTCAGGTGTGTACAGAGGTTTAGCCATTATTTCACCCTATTTACCTACGCGTTTCATGAGTATGTCGATTGCACATACCGACTATGGGACGCACTGGGATTTTTCAGATGCTGCCGAGAATTATCGAATAGCTACCCAGAAGTTTCTAAACAACAATTTTGCTGAAAATTCAGAATTCGGGAATTGGGGCTATCGCGCCGAGGCTGATCTCTGGAAACAGCTGCCGGCTTTTGAGTATGATCCCCCGGAATTCAGAGCCGTCATGAAACAGAACACTTCAAACATGTTGATTTTAGGAGCATGGTTGTTTGGGTCGTTTGGCTTGCTTTTGTTCACTACTAAAACTATCTGATCATGCTTAAATATAATTTCATATATGAGTTGAAGCTGCTTCTTAGAAGTCGTTGGATACAATTACTGAGTTTGGTCCTGGTGTTGCTGTTCGGTTTTTCAGCTTTTAACGGAATTGAGAAAGTACAGAAACGCATTGATGTGATAGCAGATGCTCAACTTGAGGTCGAAGAGAATGACGCCATGATGCTAAAACTGTTGGACTCGGTTTCGCAGGGACTTGAGGTAAGTGTTCCGCGATGGACCGTTCCTACAAGCCCCATGGCTGTGGGTAATTACTATCCTCGTGTAGCCGCCATGCAACCGCAATCGTTTGCTTTCATTGCTACCGGTCAATCTGATATGTTCACTCCTTACGTGAAACCCAGGGTCTCAGGTGATGACTATGCGCTGAATTTTACTGAAATGACCAGCCCCGTGCAACTGCTATTCGGCAGTTTTGATCTGGCCTTTGTGATCGTTTACCTGCTTCCCTTGTTGATCATTGCTTTTTCGTACAATGTGCTTTCCAACGAAAAGGAAAGCGGCTCGTTGCGATTGTTGGCTTCACAGCCAATTAAGCTACAGAACTGGGTACTTCAAAAACTCGGGTTGCGCTTTTTTTGGCTGTCTATTCTGGTCATAGGATCTATGACTTTGGTGTTTCTCCTTTTGGGAATTGATTTCATGTCACAGGCAGGTACATTCTTTTCACTTTTAGGACTTACCCTGGCCTATATGCTTTTTTGGTTTGCGTTGGCTTTCATCGTGAACCTTTGGGTGGGCAGTTCGGCAAAGAATGCGGTTTCCATGCTAGGGCTCTGGGTAATTGTTGTGCTATTAGTGCCTTCAGTACTGAATCAAATGGGCAATACATTGTACCCTATGCCTTCGCGTACGCTAATGATCAACGAAATGCGAACGAAGAAAACAGAAGTTTCTAAACGACAGGACGAGATACTGGACAACTTCTTGCGTGACCATCCCGAATATGCCATCAATGATACAACGCAGGCAAGAGGGTTCTATCATCGCTATATGGCTTCCCAGAAGCTGGTCAAAGAGGAATTGGAGCCCATTCTTAATACGTACGAATCACAACTGCAAAAGCAGCAGAGTTTGGTAAGTAATCTCAAGTGGATCTCTCCTGCGCTTACGACGCAAGAATCGTTGAACAAGTTGGCCGGGACATCCACATCCGATTTTGAAGACTTTAGGAAACAGGTGGTGAGCTTTGCCGGAACCTGGCGGGAACATTTGATACCTTTCCTGTATAACAACAAAGAGTTTACCGCGAATGATTATTCGGCTCTTCCTTCATTTCAATCGGTGGAGCGATCATCCAATAGCGGTAGCTCGGCACTGGTGCTTCTACTGATTTCCATAGGCTTGTTTGGACTTGGTTTGTTAGTATCTCAAAGTAAGGTCAGGAACTCTGAATTAATACACTCTTAAGATGAAAAGGGCCATAGTATTGTTTCTGATGTTAACCTCAATTGGTGTATTGGGACAGGATGATGCCAGTAATTTTCAACCGCCTGAAAATCCGGTTGAAATACAGGTAGAAAGAGCAAAAGGAGAAATAACCGTGGATGGTGTACTGGATGAACCCGATTGGCAGGGCCTCGAAATTATAGACGATTTTTTCAGAAGAGAGCCCAGACAGGGAGGAGCGATCAAGTATAAGACTCAGGTACGTTTCCTGTATGATGATAAGAATCTGTACGTGTCGGCCCTCTGTCTTGATTCACTGGGAGTAAAAGGTGTGCGGATTCAGGATCTTCGAAGGGACTTTAGCTGGGGTGAGAATGATATTTTCGGAATTGCCCTCGATCCTCAAAACCTTAAGCAATATGCACAAGGGTTTCAAACCACACCTTTCGGGAATCAGCGGGACTTTCAGAATTTCAACGGGAACAGTTTTGATACCGGATGGAATACGCTGTGGCGTGTACGAACGCAACGGACAGAGAACGGCTACGTCGTAGAGATGGCTATTCCATTTAAGTCGTTACGCTACAATTTACCGGAGAATGGAAATACGATCGAATGGGGGATGACCCTGGTGCGATATGCCAGAAGGGACATAGAGGTTTCTACTTTTCCTCCTATTCCCCAGTCGTTTACTCCCTATCGCATGACCTATGCCGCAAAATTGACTGGCATCGAGGTGCCACCCCCTTCGGCAAATATTAGGGTCGAGCCCTATGCTTTATATCAATATGATGAAAGTAAGGAAGGCGATGTAACCACATCGACCAACAGTGATCCGAAGGTTGGCGTTGATGCTAAGTGGGCCATAAATCCGAAAACGGTTCTGGACCTTACCGTGAATACGGACTTTGCTCAGGCGGATGTAGACCGGGCTGTAAATAACCTGGAAAGGTTCAATATCTTTTTCCCTGAACGCCGGCAGTTTTTCCTGGAGAATTCAGGAATTTGGGCGGGAGGACTGCAACGTTCCATTCGGCCGTTCTTTAGTCGGCGAATTGGGCTTCAGGGGGCGTTCAATGCGACGCCGGCACCTATAGACGTAGGGGCCAGATTTACCCAGCGTACGGCAAAAAATGCATTAGCCGGACTGTTCGTAAGACAGCGTGAAACGGACAACTCGGCTGCTGCCTATTTCGGAGTAATTCGGTACTTAAAGAACTACGGTCGGGAGAATAACATCGGGGTTATGGTGACGCATCGACTGGATGAAAGTTTCAGCGATCTCGGATTGGAAAGCAACAATAACACAACCATTACGCTGGATGGTCAAATTCGACCTACCAGCCAGTTGGATATTCAGTACTTATTCTCTACCTCAATCGACGAGCAGACCGGAGATACCGGATTTGCAGGACGCATTTTCGTTGGTAAGGACACAAATAGCTATTATTACGGATGGGTGACCGAGTACACAGATGCCAACTACAATCCGAGAATGGGTTTTGTACGTCAAAGTGATGTAATTCGCCATAATCCGGGAGGATATTATATATGGCGCCCTAAGAAAATTGATTGGATCCGTCGATGGGATCCGGGTATGTTTGTGACCTATAACCACGACGCGACAAATCCGGGAAGCTTCCAGCAGGCGAATCTGTACATTTTTCCCGTCTATACCTGGTTCAAAGACAATAGTTTCGTCGAGATTTCTCTGTTTCCAACCTGGCAAAATATCAATTTTGACTTTGCACCCCTGGGATTGGAGATTGAACAAGGAGATTATAGTTATACGCGTTATTTGCTGCGGTATAATACTGACCAGTCCAAAAAGTTTTCGGGTTCTGCCCAGTATAACTTCGGAAACTTTTACAACGGTACACGAAATACCATCATTGCAGGACTCCGTTTTGCCCCTTTGCCCCATATCGCCATGACCGCAGATTATGAACACAACGATATCAATGGAGTTGGAATCGCGCAACAGGATCTCAGTACCAATCTATATACGGCAAGTCTGAGATTGGCGCTTAATCCCAGAGTACAGTTATCCACTTTTTATCAGTTCAACAGTTTCGATGATCAGGGACGATGGAATGTTCGCTTCAGTTGGGAGTATATGCCGCTCTCCTTCGTGTATTTGGTGTTCAATGATACCCGGATTGATGCCTTCGATCCGGTTCAGCAACAAACCCAGTTTATCAGTAAGATCACTTTTTTAAAACAGTTTTGACATGCTGATTCGTTGGTTCTTTTTGACTTTGATAAGTGCGATCGTTATTTCCTGTCAGGAGGAGATTCCGAAAAAACATGATTCCTCTTTAATTGAAAAAGAGAAGATTGATGCGGCGTTCGGAAATGATGTTTCACAGGTGTTGTTCGATCATCTATATGTAGTTGTGGATAGTCTTACTTATTCAGAATTGACCCGTAATAGTGAATGGAAGAACAAGTATGTGTCATTGGACCTTGGGCTACCCGATTTCGTTCGGGATATAGATGGCTCATCTACCTGTTACCTGCGGGGACATCACCATTATATTGAAATCCTTGGCCCTGAGAATGCGTACAATGAGCCTGTTGGGAAAAGTGGCATCGGTTTTTCGTTGCAAAATGGGGGTGAGCATTTTCACTTAGGGATTGCTCCAAAATTGAAGACAAAGAAAAGTTCATTTCTCAATGCGACCGAAACTGTTAGCATGCCGGTCGGGTCGGGGCAGCAGACCTGGTTTAAGGCATTTTATACACCAAGTCCCGGGACAGCATTGCATACGTGGTATGCCTTTTATAACCCTATTTTTCTTGACAGTTTACACGATCGAAAGCACACCATATATACCCGTGAGGCCTTCCTTAAGGATGCGTACAAGGAGGACAGGCTTTTTAATGGGATTAGTTCAATTGACCTAATATGTACTATCCCGGATTATAATCGCATAGCTCAAGAAATGAGACATCTTGAATGTAGATTAATAGAAAAGAACGGAGCCCGACTTACCATTGAAAGTGGTGACGTTTCCATCACCTTAACCCCGTCGAATGACGTTGAATACAGTCGTATTACAAGTTTGCGATGTCATTTGAATGCTGCCGACAGTAGCGTAACCCAATTAGGACACTTAAGCATTACCAATAGGGGCAAAGAGTCTGTTTGGGAGTTCGGCGAATTGTATAAAGAGTAACCCAAAACTAATCTTATAACCATTAAACGAAGAACAAAATGAAAACACACACATACAGTTTATTGACTGCGGTGGCGGCCATGCTGTTTATGGTAACAGCGTGTAAGGAACCGAAAAAGGAT
Source organism: uncultured Aureitalea sp. (assembly GCA_964614415.1). Lineage (GTDB taxonomy): Bacteria > Bacteroidota > Bacteroidia > Flavobacteriales > Flavobacteriaceae > CAZTLE01. The sequence continues at coordinate 15,884 of CAZTLE010000033.1, forward strand.
AGTCCGGAAGAGGAAGCTGTCACGGAGACCGAGGCTACTTCAAATGATATCGAGGAGAAAATAACACTTGAGAAGCTACAGGATTCACCGGCTTATGCTGAAGCGGCTTTGGTGTTGGAAAGCCCTGCAGGAGCTGAAATTGCCAGTGGAGGAGAGATTGATTTTGTCTTCAATGTGGAGAACTACGAATTAGGAGCACAGACCGATAGTCCAAATGCCGGAATACTTGCCAACTCCGGCAAAGGGCAGCATATTCATTTCATACTGAATAATCAGCCTTACTCCGCTCACTATGAGCCTGCTTTCAATAAAGAAGTGCCTAATGGCGTACATCATCTGGTTGCTTTCTTAAGTCGATCCTACCATGAATCCGTTAAGAACGAAAATTCAGTCGTGGTAAGGAAACTGGAGGTAGGAGAGAATGCGACGGACTCTCTTGGCCTTGATATGGAAGCTCCTACACTTATCTACAGTCGTCCGAAGGGAGAATACGCCGGAAAAGATACCGAGAATCTGCTTCTAGACTTTTTTGTGATTAATACGACATTATCAGAAAATGGACATAAGGTCAGAGCAACGGTAAACGGTGAGGAATTTACTATTACCGAATGGGCTCCACATGTATTAAAAGGGCTGCCAAGCGGAGAGGTTACGATTCGATTGGAATTGCTTGACGGCGACGGCAATTTGGTTCCCGGACCATTTAATGATGTAACCCGAACAGTGATCTTGAAAAAATGATCGAAGTGATTATAGCGCTAATTGAGAACAGGTATTGTACCAGAACAATTTATAGATGATAAAAGCAATTAATCTCAATCGGAGATCCGACCTGATTGGTTCCGCAGCCAGCACCTTGTGCCTTATCCATTGTTTGGCTACACCATTTTTGTTTGCTGCCCATGCCGGCCACGTACATGGTCATCATGAGCATCCCTTATGGTGGGGTACCCTGGATATTCTATTCATCGGGATCTCATTGGGGGCTGTCTATTGGTCCGCAAAGAATACCTCAAAAGAGTGGATGCGCTATGCCTTGTGGTTCAGCTGGGTATTTCTGGCCTTTGTAATTATCAATGAAAAACTGGCTATGGTCCACCTTGCCGAAGAGGTGATCTACGTTCCCTCGGTGGCGCTGGTCGTGCTTCACTTGTATAACCGAAGATATTGCCAATGCGCGGATGAAACCTGTTGTGCCCCGGGCGAATGACCTATGCGTATTTAAGAATTTTCATAAGAGAGGGAGATGATTATCAACCTGGCAGGTTGGCCCTCACTTAACCCGGGCGAAAGCTCGGGTTTTTTTGTGGACATGAAAAATGTGATGAATAGGCACGTGAACCGGCTTCAGAATGATTCCATTGCATTGAATACCCTATCTTTGGTATACTATGATAAATACATTTCCCGATGTACTGTCAATTATAGGATTTGTTCAGGGTTGCATAGTGGGAGCTCTGCTAATATTCCATCCCAAATTCAGGCGGCCGGTCTTTACTATCCTGGGCGTTTTGGTGCTGTTAATGGCTTTGGAATGCATTAATCAAAACGGACTGCTAATGGCGGAATACCCCTGGTTGTTTTGGATGAACAATGGTAACCTGTTTCTCTTTGGCCCTCTTTTTTACTTTTTTATACGAGCCGCTCACACCGGGAGGTTTATAGCGGCATCTACTTTTATCTTGCATCTGATTCCGTTCGTCCTTATAAAATCGGGAACGCTTATTTTGGGACCCACTGAACTTGGAGAGACCCTGTTACCTCCTGTTTTTTTTATAGTATTGAATTATACACTTACCGCGCATGGAACGTTATACGCCCTGCTATCCTTATCGGTGGCGTATAAGAATAAAAGGACAAATACCTCTTCTATGAATACCTGGGCATTCTGGTTGGCTGTGATCTATGCCGGAGGGTGGATCTTTTCCTTTTTGGCCAGACAGTATGAGTCTGTCAATGCACCTCTGTCCACCCTGATGTGGACCATTGCCTACATGACACTGGCCAGTATGATCTATGTCATTAGCGTGAAACTTATGATATACAAGGGAGGGGAGGATTCCGGTGCTAAAAGTAAAAAGAGTATTTCCCATGTCCGGACAGATAATGATCACAAATACAAGCGCTCCATGTTAAAGCCGGATGAGCGTAAAAGACTGGCAGTGGCTCTAAAGGATGCACTTGTTAAGGAGCAACTATATCTGGACCCTGAACTTAGCCGGGCCAAGTTGGCCGAATACCTGCAGGTATCTCCACATACTCTTTCACAGCTTCTCAATAACCATTTCCACAAGAGCTTCTCCGACTATGTGAACGAATACAGATTGGAGGAAGCAAAGCGAAAGCTTATTGACCCTTCTTATCAAAGGCATACTATCCTTTCCATAGCCTTTGAAAGTGGTTTCTCATCCAAATCTTCCTTTCAGCGATTATTCAAAAAATTCATGGGGAAAACTCCTTCACAATACCTGGAGGAAATGAAGGCTCATTCCGGAGAATGAAACCGGTGCCCAACTTATAGTCCCATCCCATTGGATTGGTTGACAAGACCCTTCCATCCCAGTACTTTCGAGATCAAAAACTCATAGATACTATGCTTAAACGATTTCGAAAATTGCCTCGTGTAAAGCGAGTCTTAGTACTTCTGGGTTCCCTGTTGGTAGTATCAGTAGTGCTGTTTATGTCCTGCGGTACCCGGTTGAAGTTATCTGAAGAATGCACCAGGGAAGAGCTCTTTACCGGACAGCGGTGGAAACTGCGGTTGCTTACTACATTTTATGGGCCCTATCGTGAGTACAAACCCTACGTGACCAAATCTGTAACTGCTTTTAGGATTGAGTATCCATCCGTTGTAAGGGGGGAGGAGAAGTTGCTAAGCGGAGTGGTATTGATACCTCACGAACAAGAAAAACCGCTGCCCATACTGCTCTATTGTCATGGCACGCTTTTCAATAAAGGGTATGCGCCTTCCAAATGGGATTCGGCCATTCAACTGGAGGCACTCCCGGCGATGAATGGCTACATAACATTTATCCCGGATTACCTGGGGTACGGCTCCAGTAATACCGATATTCCGGCTTACTTCGATCAGGAGATTACGGTGCGAACCATTCTGGATATGCTACCCGCCGGCGTCTCTTATCTTGACGACTGTGGTATGGTCTATCAAAAGGAAATGTATATTTTGGGTTATTCCCAGGGTGGGCATGCGGCTGTTTCGGTGCTCAAAGAGCTTACTCACAACAACCCATACGATCTGGAATTGAAGGCAACCACATCCATTGCGGCTCCGTTCAAATTAAAAGAGAATGTAGCGCATATCATAGAAAAGGAGGTCTTTCCCGCTACTGCCTATGTCTCGTATTTATTTACATCGTTCAATACCTATCGATGGAACCGGGATCTGGATGACTTTTTCAGGGGCTCTTCTCTTGATTTGATGGAACAATATCTTGCCGGTGAGATCACACTCGGCAAAATGGCTGCAAATCAATCGGATACCATTAGTAAACTAATGAATCCAAACTTTCTGCAGGATTATCTGGGAAATCAGGAGCTGGAACTAAAACAGAGCCTGGAAAGGAATTGTGATTTCAATTTCACGCCCGTATCACCATTGCTCATTGTGCATTCTGAGAAAGATGAAGTGGTTCCGTTTAGCACATCCCTGGTTACCTGGAAGAGTTGGATTAGCAATGGAGCTGATTCCGAAAATGTCATATTCCATTCGTTGAAAGATGAAAATCACAGTGAGTCTGCTGACGCCGGCATTTTACTGAGTCTCAATTTTTTTCAAGGATACAGATAAGACGCACCTACCATGACTTTAAGACCTCCTATGTCGAAAGGGGAAATAAGGGTAGGGAAGTAAGAGCCAAAGAGAAACCCCATAATCGCTTTAAACAGTTTGATTATGGGGCTTGCTAGGGGTAACGCACTAAGCAGTGCGCCATTTTGAACCATGAGGCCTTTGCTCTATTTATTCTTGCACATAAATTAAAAAGGAACTAATACTAATCTTTGCGTTCGAATCAGGGATCGGCCTCATGCAATGTTCAAAATGTCATTATTGGCTAACAATTATAAATTCACTTCTTCTGTTTTGTTGATGAGCAGCTTCAGAGCATGAAACTCCGTTGGAGCACTCGTTGATGAGTTGTGATTCTCCATAGCCTCTTCCGGTGAGTCTGGAACGATCAATTCCGGACTTTACCAGATAGTCAATGGTAGATCGCACACGTCTGTCGGATAATCTCAGGTTAAAGGCGTCATCTGCACGGCTGTCTGTATGTGAACGTACATCGACCTTTATGGTTGGATTATCTTTCATAATGGCAACAATCTTCTGTAATTCCAACTGGGCATCGCGACGTATTTTGGCCTTGCCCAGATCAAAGTAGATCGGGTTTAAGATCTTACCGAGATCTGTGCCCGGGGATATGTCAATTTCTCTTTTTGACAATAGAATATCAGTAGTGGAAATACCATCCTTTGGATCGGCCAGCAGCTCTTCAGCGGTTTGATACCCGCTTTTTTCCGCGCGTACGAATTTTGCTTTGTTGCAATCGCCTTCGGGGAACTCATAAAGTCCTGCGGGAGCCGTTTTTTGATTGATGATCTCGTTATTGGCACCTACCAGGGAAACCAGTACATTTTCCAAAATATCATTTGTTTCCTGATCTCTCACCACCCCTCTAAAGGTTGCATCACAAGGTGCCGAGTAGGCGGGATTTTCAGTAAAAGAGAACAAGTCGTCACTTTTGGTTCCTGTCCTGTTTGTAGCAAAATACCCGTTCGCCGAATCGTTATCGACAACCAGTGCAAAATCATCCATGGCGCTATTGATAGGGCGTCCTATATTACTCACCTCCTTATAACCATTACTGTCATTGGGTACTGCACTGTACACATCTAGTCCCCCGAGGTTGACGACCTGACCATTGGAAGCAAAGTAAAAGGTATTGTCATCGGCCACAAATGGAAACATTTCGTCACCTGCGGTATTGATTTCCGTCATGTTGCGTACCGGGCCAAAACCGCCGTCCGACAGCACCGACACTTCATAGATATCGGTGCCTCCCCGATTTTGTCCATTAGGCATATCGCTCACAAAATACAGGGTCTTTTCGTCGGGGCTTAAAGCCGGGTGTCCGATAGAATACTCACTACTGTTGAATGGTAATTCCTCCACATTCGACCATTCTCCATTTACCTTCTTTGCTCTGTAGAGCTTTAGGCGGGTCGTTTTATTCTTGTCGGTGCCCAGTTTATCTTTGTTGAAGTCGTTTCGCGTAAAAAACAGGGTATTCCCGTCCTTTGTTATCGCTAATGAACCCTCATTGAATTTGGTGTTTATTTCATCACCAATACTTTTCAATGAGCCTCCGTTCAACTTAAATATATCGGAGGTGGGTTCGTTGTTCCATGGGTTGTTCTCACCACTGTTGGATCCCGAAATAACGTAGAGCATTCCATCCTGCAAAAATCCGGGGTAATCGGAGTTCTGTGTATTGTATCCTACCGAATTAACAAGATATTTATCGGAACTTTCTTCGATGGTTTTCAGGTAGTCGCTTGAACTGGTATTGTGTAATCCCTGGCTTTCATAAAAGCCCCGCAGTTGTTTGTCTGCCTCTTCATAGCTTCCAATGGCTTTTAGAGATTGTCCATACCTGAACTTATACTCCGGCGTAAGATTTGAGCTCAAATCGAACAGTTGTCTGTACCATTTGGCCGCCGCTACATACTCTCCATTGAAGTAGTAGGCGTCACCAAGCTTTTCAAGCATTTCCTGATCTACAAAGCCTTTTTCCGCAACACTCTCGTATATCTCAATGGCATCGGCGTAGGCAAGATCGTCAAATTTTGCATCTGCTTCGCGTACCTTACCGCCCTGAGCGTAGTTTGCCCATGCGATGAACAAGAAACACAGTACAGATATCCTTTTTATATATTCCATAGCTATACGTAGTTTTAGAAGAATCGAGGCGTTAGGAATCGGCGGGTTTTTCTTCCACGGCTGCCCAATTCAAATCGTAAGAATACTTCGTGAGATCCGGAGTTAAAATTCGCTAGCTCCTGAATACCGTAATCATATGCGTACCCGATAAACATGCCTTCGGTAACCTGAAATCCTGCCAGTCCGCTTACTGCGGCGTCCAACCTATAGGCAGCGCCTATGGTAAATCGCTCATAGAAAAGGAAGTTGGCTGAGAAGTCCAGGGCCGCAGGAGATCCTTTTACGAATTTCCCGAGCACGGCTGGCTTGAACTTCGAGTTAGGCCCAAGTTCAAATACATATCCTCCAATGGCGTATAAACTGGCCTTTTCGGAAGCATTGGAAACCGAGGTATCGTCGTAATGTGTAGTTTCCAAAAAGTTAGGTACCGATACTCCAACATACCATTTGTCCACATCGTGCAGATACAATCCGGCACCCGCTATGGCACCTACTTTGTTATCAATATTGAATTGCTGAAGGGCGTCGTCGGGGTTGTAGATATTTAAAATGCTGTAGTCTACGTTTAACAGATTGATCCCTCCTTTGGCTCCAAAGCTCAACTTGGTACGCGGTCCCAGATCGATGGTATAGGAAAAATCACCGGTAATCGTACTTTCATCGGCAGGTCCTGCCTTGTCCTGTACAAAACTCAATCCCATACCTATTTTTTCATCTTGACCTACGGGTGTATTCAGGCTGAAGTTCATCGTTTCAGGAGCTCCATCCAGTCCTATCCATTGGTTTCGGTAGAGGCCTGTAATGCCAAATACTCCCCGCGTTCCGGCGTAGGCCGGGTTAATGGTTTGTGTGTTGTACATGTACTGGGTGTACTGTGAATCCTGCTGCCCATGAACCTGGGAAGAAGAAAGCAGTAACGCCGTAACACCTACCACAAACGAGGCTATTTTTATATTTATTTTTTCCATCTTTTTTGTCTTATTCTGTAGTTATGTACAAGAACCCGGCTTTTTTGATACGACTGGTTACCCCATTCTGGGTATGGTCGTAGCTCAACACATAGTAATAGGTTCCCGTGGGTAATTGATCACCACTGTTTATTGTCAATCTACCGTCTGAATACCCTTCAAAGACATTGCCTCCGGCACTTGATCCATAGTTGTCAGCAGCAAAGACCTGAACCCCCCAACGGTTGAAGATTTCGACCCGGTTGTTGGCCAGGTTCTCAATACCATCAATGAAGAAGAAGTCATTTTTGCCATCTCCGTTGGGCGTAACCCCATTGTAAACGACGACATCTCCGGGAAGAATGATGCCTTCATCCACACGACCCAGCGTGAAGATTCCGTATTCTTCCAGGCGCAAGACTGTAGTTACCGTTTTGTTATCGGCATTTACAACACCTCCTTCATCAACCCAGAGTTGTTCGGCTTCGTCCCATCGAACAATACGAATGGCACTTTGGGGGTTGGCAGCCACCTCGGAAGCCGTGGTGGAGCCTTCTTCCCAGGAGAGGGTAAGCAGGATGTTGCTCGAACCTGCTTCGCGCGTCAACGTCCAGAACTCGGACTGATCCAATAAAGTGATCACACCGGCTGTACTGGCTGTTGGCGTTTCTCCGTTGATGGTTAGTCCTATCGGGCTTTCGGAATAATATTTTGCGGTAAATGCGTCTCCAAGGTCATCGGGAGCGCTAATCGCGGCATAACGAAAGAAGGTTGCATCTCCTATGGGATAGGTAAAATCATCATCTCCGGTCTTTTGCACATGCCCATCCACATGACTGCCGTCATAGGCACCGGTATGATCTGCATCGTCTTCGAAAATAACGAGACCTCCAAAGTCATCGTTCTTTACGATGCCTTCGTCGAACGTGGCCAGATTGGCCACACTGATGTCGCTGCTCACTTCAAACGAGGCCGTTTCGCTGGCAGTGTTGTCAAACAACACGTCGTAAAAGTAGCTTACACTGCCACCGGTGAGCTGCTGTACGGCGGTACCTTCAAAGCGGGTAAGGCCCTGTTCGTCAAAATCTACGACGCCGTCATTGTTAAAGTGGGCATAGATAAAGGCCTCACCGTCGTTGATAATTGTCCCTGTAGGCGTATTATTCAGGTTGTCCACTGTGGAAAACCGGGTGCCCTCCGTTATGTACAGGTCGCCTGTGTTCACCGTTTGTGACAGGGCTGCCCAACCAACCAGGTTGCATAGGACCAACGGTAGTATTTTAGTATATCGTTTCATCGTGTTTTAGATTGTCAATTCAAATGTTATCTTCAAATCATAGGCCTCTTTAAATCGGCCCTCCATCTGTTAAAACCCAACTCTTGGTAATCGAAATAGTATTTCTATCTGCCAGGGCCGAGGCTGGGTATTGCGAATTCCCAAAACCTATAATTCCAGGTGTGGATTGTGATGGAATTGGAGGAGGAAATGTAGCAGCATCTTCTAGCCCACCGTTCGCTGTGGGCTCCGCAAAATGATTCAAGGTTGCGGCATAATTAGCTGGTGTTAGCGTTATGCCATCACAAAAACCACCAAAACGAAGAACATTTCTTACATCCCAGGCACTAAAGTTTAATTGGGTCTCAATGCCAGTACAATTTCTAAACGTTGCATCGAAGTTGGTAGCCGATGAAACATCCCAACCATTTGGGTTAAGGCTGGTCAATGCTGTACAGTTATCGAACATTGAATTAAAGTCAGCTACCAGGGAAGTGTCCCATCCGGAAACATCCAATGCTGTAAGGCTCGAACAATTTTGAAACATAGAGAACATTGCTCTAGCTTGGCTTGTGTTCCAATTACTTACATCCAGGCTTGTTAGCGATGAGCAATTCCTAAACTGGCTTGCAAAATCTCGATTAATAGCAACATTCCAAGAGCTTACATCTAGCCCGTTAATAGCTGTACAGTTTGCAAACTGAAATGCCATAAATTCTGCACTAGATACATCCCAGTTGCTCACATTTAATGTTGCTAACGATGAGCAATTTTGAAATTGTCTATTGAAGCGAAACCCCGAGGATACGTCCCAATTAGAAACATCTAAGGCTACTAATGAAGAACATCCTAAGAATTGGTTCTGAAAATCAGTCCCCGAAGCCAAGTTCCAAGTACTTACCTCCATACCTGTTAGGGAAGAACATCCTCTAAACTGGTTGGAAAAGTCGGTAATACCAGTTACATTTAATTGATCGATGGCAGAAACATCCAGATTGCTACATCCATAAAATGCGTCGTTTCCTGCACCTCGTAAAACGCCCCATTGGCTCACGTCGATGATCTTGGTTCGATCGCCGGTATTGTCAAATTGCCATCCTTCAATGAGCCCGTTAATGGTAATGGTATAGGTTCCCGGAGCACCGTAAACGTGTGTAGCATTGGCTAGAGTACCATTGGTCACTGTACCATTGCTACCATCACCCCAATCTACTGAAAAGGCATAGTTTCCACCGGCAGGCAAGGGCAACTGCACCACATTATTACCTGTACTTCCTGCAGATGTCAGGTTCGTATTCCAGGTGGATATAAAGGGTCCGCCACCGCTATCGTTCCGCAACATACTTCCCATTTGGGCAAAGCCGAAATGAAAAGCGCCGAAGGCAAGCAAGAAAACTGTTATAAAACGAATTCTTAAATTCATAACTAAGGTTTTAATAAGGGCGGGATGATTCCTGTTCGTTCATCCTTCGAGACCGCTTCCCGCCCTTAGTTTTTTGTATGGTCTATTGTTCCATCGTGTAGAAGGTGCCCTGGTAGTAGTAGAAGGTCACCATTTGTCCTGCGGGCACCAATAGGCTTCCTACCGCTGTAACACCGTCTTCCTTTACAAAGCTGGCCGGGAAGGTTACCGTACCATTACTCGCACCCACAAAGTGGAAGTTGTATACACCCCCATCTACCGGATTGGTTGGAGCAGGAAGGTTAATGATGTTTTGTACGCTCATATCAAAGCGATAGATCCCTTCCGGAATGCTTGCCAGATTTACACTAACATTTGGATTGACTACCACTTGAATGTTGTTCACCTTGCTGATAGTTGTTCCTGTAACATTGATAAGGTTCCCTCCCGTATAGGTTGGTGCAATCGACGATAATGGCACGGTTTGCGTATTACCGTCCTCGATCGTAATGCTCAGGTCCGATCCAACGATACCAAAGTTTGTTATTGTCTGGTCGTCGGTATCAACACCTGCGGCGATATCCGCCAAGGCCACTGAGACCGTGTTGTTGTCACTATCGGTTAGCACCAGGTCCGTTCCCGATGTGGCAAGTGACACGTTCGTCGTGTTGGTGTCTGCTGCTGTTCCAGCCAGATCAGCTAACGGTAGTGTTACGGTGTTGTTGTCACTGTCTGTCAGGATCAGGTTTGTACCGTCTTCGGTCAAACTAACGTTCGTGGTGTTGGTGTCTGCAGCCGTTCCTGCGAGGTCGGCCAATGGTAATGTTACCGTATTGTTATCACTGTCCGTTAGGATCAGGTTTGTACCGTCTTCGGTCAAACTCACGTTCGTCGTATTGGTATCTGCTGCTGTTCCCGCCAGATCAGCTAACGGTAGTGTTACCGTGTTGTTGTCACTGTCTGTCAGGATCAGGTTCGTGCCGTCCTCGGTCAAACTCACGTTCGTCGTGTTTGTGTCTGCTGCTGTTCCCGCCAGATCAGCCAATGGTAGTGTTACCGTATTGTTGTCACTGTCAGTCAGGATCAGGTTTGTACCGTCTTCAGTCAAACTCACGTTTGTAGTATTGGTGTCTGCTGCTGTTCCAGCCAGGTCGGCCAATGGTAGTGTTACCGTGTTGTTGTCGCTGTCTGTCAGGATCAGGTTTGTACCGTCTTCAGTCAAACTAACATTCGTCGTATTGGTATCTGCTGCTGTTCCAGCCAGGTCGGCCAACGGTAGTGTTACCGTATTGTTGTCGCTATCTGTCAGGATCAGGTTTGTACCGTCTTCAGTCAAGCTTATGTTTGTAGTGTTGGTGTCTGTTCCGGCGCTAATATCGGCCAATGGTACAGATACAGTATTGTTGTCACTATCGGTAAGGACGAGGTCGCTACCTACTGTGGCCAATGTTACGTTCG
>CAZTLE010000034.1:0-25924 GCA_964614415.1 uncultured Aureitalea sp.
ACAGTGATTCGAAGTCAGCAAGTCAAACAAATTCTGGAGGCTGTGCCACATTGGACCATAAGATGGGGTAATACAGTATTGCTGCTCATAGTTGCCGGGCTTCTATGCGCAACCTGGTTTATTCGGTATCCTGAAGTAGTTAATACAGAAGCAGAGCTCACGACCTACCGGCCGGATGAAAACCGCTATGTAGTGAACGGATGGGTGCCGGATGCAGAGGCTCATAAAATCAGCACCGGACAACATGTCGAAATGAGCATCCCGGTATTTCCCGACGACCGCTACGGAAAACTGATCGGAAACATTTCCTATGTGGCCGGCGTACCTAATTCAGAGGGGCTCTATCGATTTGAAGTTACCTTACCGAATGGACTGAGAACTTCCAACAATGAACAGCTACCCTATACTGCAGGTCTGGTTGTGAATGCCGAGATCATTACGAACGATCTGAGGTTGCTGGAGCGAATCTTCAGCAAGGCCGGAGCGTCCTTCTAAGTCAATATGGATCATCTGGTTAAGAGCGCATGATGGTCTGACATGACCGCTTACTAAATAGATGTGACCATTGGATAATTTCTATCGGGCTTTTTCGTTAGTTAGGGTAATTTACCTAAGTTTGAGGCATGTTCAGACTAGCCATCCTCGTCGCACTGCTATTTGGGCTATCCCTGGCCGGTTGTGACCCAAAAACCGATTCTTCTCATACCATTGACCGCATTGTCGCGTTACAAGAAAAACTTGCAGAACACGATGGGGATTCCAGTGCTATTTTTTTGAAAGAGCTTCGGGAGTTGACTTTTGAAGATTCCTTTCTAGTCCCAGATTCGCTGAAAGCAGAAACAGAGTATTTAACAGGTCTTGAAGTTAGAAAAAGTGGTAATCTGGATAGTGCTTCTTTTCATTTTCAAAATTCAGCAAACTTGGTTAATGATTCCATATCGAAAGATCGGCACGCCTCTTATTTTAGCGCGACATGGTTTGCATACTATCGCTTACAAAAGTTTGGAGATTGCATGGCCCTCAATCGTCAGTTTAGGTCTTTAATTGCTGATACGACCTGGCATGAAATGATGATCAGGACTCACTACTATAACGAACGTGTTTACGCAGCAATAAAGGAATATGACAGTTCTTTGGTCCACAATAAAAAGAGGGTCGCTGCTATAAGAAACGTCGAGGATACCATTAATATAGCAGGTGCCCTGGTTTCTCGTGCAGAACTTTACTTTTATCACTTCGATAATCCCAAGAAGGCCTTTAGTATCCTTGATTATTTAATAGCAAGAGATAGTGTTCTTACAAATAACTACAAAAGGCAATTGTATGGAACCTATGGTATTTTCCTGTATTACCAGGGAGAATTTGAAAGAGCCTTGGGTTACTATAAAAAAGGACTTGAGTTTATTAAACAACGAAGAGAATCTCGATCTAAATTCTCTCAGCTTGCCAATTCATACAATAACATAGGTGAAGTACATATTGATCTCAAATTATATGAGACTGCCACCAAATATTTGGATACGGTAAGAGACCTCGGATTTGATAAAATCGACACCAGAATACAGAAAGATTATCTTAGATATCGTCTGCGTATAGCATATGAAACCGGAGGGAATTTCGCAGATATTCTTGATGACCTCAAGAGTATCGACGATCATAGAGAACAGGTGTATCTTGACAAATCTGAGCAGGAACTAGTCGCTTTATCAAATGCTAAAGAATACGAAAAACAACTCCTTGCCGAGAAGCAGGAAACGGAAATTAGGAACCTGCAGCTTCAAAACCGTTTCCTAATTGCTATTGCGATTGCAGCCCTATTAATCGGGGTAGGGATATTCTTTTTTAGAAACCGCAAATTGCGTTTCGAAAGAAGTCAGCTACAAATGCAGCAACGTCTGCTGGGAACCCAGATGAATCCGCATTATACATCCAATGCGCTTTATTCTGCCCAGAACCTTATCAAGACCAACCCTAAAGAGGCGGCACAATTCTTGCTGCGTTTTTCTCGACAATTGCGTTTGGTGTTGGAAAATTCTACCCGCAATTATGTCGATCTGGAAGACGAACTGGATGCGCTTAAGGCCTATTTGGAGTTGCAACAATTTCGATTTCCGGAAAAGTTCGATTACTCCCTTGAGCTTCAAGGTTTCGAAGAGGATGAACCCATTTTTATCCCTCCCATGCTTATTCAACCCTTCGTCGAAAATAGTATTGAACATGGGTTTGCAGGTATTGAACGTAAGGGAATGATACAGATTTCCATGAAAAAAGAAGAACGCACAATTCGCTGCACTATAAAAGACAATGGTATTGGCTTAAACGGTGATACTGACGCAAGGGGATCCTCCTCCACCTCCCTTATTTCAGAATTCATCAAAAAAGCCACCGGGACTGAGGTCTCGAGAACGAGTACTCAAGATTCCGGAACCGTTGTACAGTTTGCCATACCTTTCAAATATACAGACCATGATTAAAGCGCTTATTATCGATGACGAGGCCTTTGTCCGGGAGGAGATACGGGAACTGCTCGATGAGCAATTCAGTAAAGACCTTGTCATTGTGGGGGAAGCACATAGTGTTTCATCGGGAATATCGGCAATCGAAAAGTTCGAGCCCGATTTGTTATTCCTTGACATTCATTTGGAAGACGGTACCGGTTTCGATCTGCTGGAACAGAGTTCATATGATAAATTCGACATCATCTTTATAACCGGATTTGATCAGCATGCCATTAAAGCCATTAAAGTAGGGGCTCTGGATTATATCTTGAAACCGGTAGACCCTGAAGAATTTAATCAGGCCGTTGAAAAAGCCATCCAGCACAGCTCGGCCGAAAACAACCTTGAAAAGCTTATTGAGGTCTCCAGCGAGTACTTCCGGGGTGCGAAGAAAAAACGGGTTATCCTGAAGACGGCGGACACCGTGTATGCCATCTATGAAGACGATATTATCTATTGCCGATCGGACGGTAATTACACCACATTTTACACCCAACAAATGGAGAAGATCCTGGTCTCCAAGTCCATCAAAAAAGTAGAAGAGATCTTATCTGAGGACACCTTTATTCGCTGTCATCAGTCTTACATTGTCAACAAAAAACACGTCCTGAAATACAATAGGCAGGGTGTACTTGTTGTCCACTTAGATTTCAAAGTTCCGGTGTCGAGCCGGAGACGGGATTATGCGCTGAAAAAAATCTTCGATTAAACGGATTTGAAATCGACCCTCACGAATATGAAATATATAACAACGTATATAAGGTAGGACCTTGTCCTTTCCTTGAATTAATCTAGTATTGTACCGAAATTAAAAATTACACTTATGAAAACGACACGCTATTTATTACTCCTCGCAGTAATCCTTTTTGCATTCAGTTGCACAACTGATTCGGAGACACTTGCTCCCGAATCTCAAGAGAACCTGACCACTGTTCTTGCCAACAGTGAAACCGAAGAAGCTCCATTGTTCGGAAGAGGCCCATCTCAGTCCTATGACCAACTGGAAAACTACTCTCAAATAACCAGTTTTGTTGTTGCCAAGGTCATATTCAATCACTCTGGTGCTGAAAGGCAACAGTTTTTAAATGAATTGGGTAGTGGAGACACAGTTTTGGTCTCAGATCTGTTGGGATCTCAAGCTAATGGCACGGCCTTTAAAAACAGGTTTATTGACTATCTCGAGATTTTGATTGACCCAGGTCTGTGTCATTCTTTATGTTGCCCGGGAGGTGAAGACGATCCACCATTTGGAGAAGATGGAGATCACTCCGGAGGTGACATCAATGTACTGGTTAGCGAGTTCATCGATTATGTAACAGTGGACAACTGTATCGAGATCTTTGTTCCTAACACATTGAATTTCCAGGGTCAAAATGTCAAGATCGCATCGACGGCACATCCATTGACTAGCCTTCCGTATCACACCGGATATGAAAGAGGTTATGACATCGCGCCCTGTAAGGTTACCAGAGCTTTTCAAATCAACCAAAATTATGTGAACAATAACTCCAACGTTTTGGTTGCACGACCCTATCGCACTCCGTTGAATATGAATTGTGCGTACACAGAATATGCAGGAATTAATTTCAACCTGTTCCTGAATAACTAAATTCTGATTAAATATTTTTATTAATAACCGCTTGCATTGCAAGCGGTTTTTTTATTTCTATATACCAGAATTAAATGGTTAGGACAATTAGTTGTGTTAATTTCATATTTTTAGGAAATCTGCGTTATTAGCAAACCTAACCATCAGACCCAATGGTTGCAAGTAAGATCAAAACACTCATTGTTGAGGACGAACTCTCATCACAGCAATTTATCTCTCAAATCCTTGAACGGAATTTTTCGCATCTCGATGTCGTTGGTGCCGCGCAAAGTGTAAAAGACGCTGTAGCACTCATTGAACGGGAGCAACCTGAATTATTACTGTTGGACATCGAACTTTCCGACGGCACCTCCTTTGAAATTTTCGACAAAGTGTCCAAACACGATTTTGAAGTGATCTTTGTCACTGCTTTCGACAATTATGTGGAGCGGGCCATGGAGCATTTTGCATTGGGGTATGTGGTAAAACCTGTCGACGAAACCAAGCTCGTCAAAGCCATTCAGCGCTACATAGATCTTAAGGACCGCGTCTTTGCGCTTAATAAATTTCGCGCACTTCAGGACTTCATGACGCAGTCCAATCCGAACTTACTGGTCAATACGGGAGATCAGCATGTTTCCGTAAAGATCGGTGATGTAATAAAATGCGTTGCCGACGGGAACTATACCCATTTTCATATGGCCAACAGCCGCCCTCTCATGGCTTCAAATTCGCTTAAATATTACGATGATCTCTTTACCATAAAAGGGTTTTTCAGGGCCAACCGCTCCACACTCATCAATGTGAAGCATATCCTGTCGATCTACAAAAAGGAGACCATCGTGTTGTCCAACAAAGACAAGGTGCAGGTGTCCAAAAGAAAACGGTCTTCCCTTAACGACCTTATCTCCTCCATTTCGTAGTTCCCGTTTACATACTATTTCCGGTCACTTATCATTCCAAACAGACCGCTACTAATTTCAGTCTTTTGGAAATGTCGCGGACCTGGTATTTTAGTCCTGACTTTAATTAGACAATAGAGTCATAACGAAGTTCGATGGAAATTCAGGGGTGCGCCGGTGCATGTTAAAAAATTATTTGAGGACAAGGCCGGAGGGGGGAAAGCATCCCTGGTTTCTTTAGACAAATCCCACTAAGACGATTTTACATCCAGAGCATCCCGTAGCGCATTGCCCATGAGCATGAACGCGGTAACAAGGCTCATAATGGCAATACCCGGAATAATCGCCAAATACGGTTTGCCCAAAATTATATACGCGTAGTGATCTTTTATAATTCCTCCCCAGCTAGGCATGGGTGGCTGCGCACCTATCCCCAGAAAACTCAAGCCGCTTTCGATCAATATGGCTGAAGCAAAATTGGCGGCAGAAATAATGATAACAGGAGCCATGCTGTTTGGTAAGATATGCCGGGTTATGATACGCCAATCTTTAAAGCCCAGCGCCCTCGCAGCGGTTACATATTGCATTTGTTTAACGCTCATTACCTGACCGCGTACCACCCGTGCCACCTCTACCCACATAGTAAGTCCCACGGCAATAAATACCTGCCAAAACCCCTTCCCGAGGGCCAGTGTAATGGCAATTACCAGCAAGAGTGTTGGGATGGACCAGGTGACATTGATGAGCCACATGATCGCGGCATCGACCTTACCTCCAAAATATCCGGCTACAGCACCCAAAGTGATCCCGATGAGCAGGGAAATAAAGACCGCCACAAAGCCTATGGCCAATGAGATCCGTATGCCTATGAGCATTCTGCTCAACAGGTCTCTGCCGTATTTATCGGTTCCCAGCAGGAACTTCTTTTCAGAAATGTATTGCTTCGGAATGTCTTCCGGAGCTGCGACATTCGGGAACTGAGACACCTCGTACTCCTTGCGGAGCCCCTCAGCACCTTCCGAAGTATATTCCATGATCTCAATACCATTATCGGTCACCTTGTATTCCGAAATGGGAATCTCGGTATTGGCATTCTGTCTTCCAAAGAAAAACACAGCCAGCCCGTTTTGCTTTTCTACTTCAGCCGGGATGGTAAGCATGGTCACCTTAAATCCAGGTGACTTTGAATGCACCGAGAGATGCATCTGATTGGCATTTCGGGAATTATCGGGAGCCAGTGCATAGGCGAAGATCGCCACCAACACCGCTATAGTGAGAAATACGAAACTAAAAACGCCCCAAATGTTCTTCCTGAACTTTCGGAGCGCTATTTTCGTTAACGATGTGGCTTGCGATTTCACATCGTAAAGGTAGGATTTTAAGCCGGAAGACTGAAGCCCGAAGTCAGATGTCTGAAGACTGGTAACCTGATTCGGTTCTATCCACTAACCTCTACCCTCTATTGTCTAATTCTTTATATTCGCCACCTTTCCGCGACGAATGTTGCTAAGCTTCAAATCTTGCAACACACTTACGGCTTCTTCCACATAAATGTCTTTGCTCAGGTTCTTATGCCAGCGCTTGCGTTTCTCTCTAAGCGTAGTGTCCTGACGCATAAGCTCCACTTCGTAAGGAAGAGATCGATAGCTTAGGCGGTTATCGTACTCATCGATCGCATCAAAACGCTTGGTTTCTTCTTTTCTGCGGTCAATTTCGGCCGTATAGTCAGCCAGGTTAAGGTTGACCGAAGTCTCGTCGCGTCTCTCCTTGATCCAGCGTGCATTTTCTTCAATAAGCTTGAGCTGTGCACTTTGCGCCATGCGCTCGTTGCTCTTTTGAATGGTTTCTTCGTAATCGATATAACCGTCCCAAACATCATACTTCGCAGGACTGATCTTATCAAAAGGTAGCGGGTTGTCGTAATCGCGCTCTCCCACATCGATATAGCTGTACCGATCCGGCATGATCACGTCACTCTTAACACCTTCCAACTGAGTAGACCCTCCGTTTACGCGATAGAACTTCTGAGTAGTGAGCTTCAGGGCTCCCATATCTCCGAGATCATTCTTTCTTAGCCATTGGTTAAGATCTACTAGATTTTGCACGGTACCTTTCCCATAAGACTGCTTGCTTCCAATAATTATAGCACGTTTGTAATCCTGCATGGCTGCAGCAAGGATTTCAGAAGCTGATGCTGAAAGTTCGTTTACCAGGATCACTAACGGACCGTCCCAAACAACCTCGTCGTCCCGATCTTCCAACACCTCTTTCTTCTCACCGTTCGATGCCACCTGAACTACAGGTCCTTCTTTGATAAACAAACCGGCGATATCTACTGCAGTACGCAGGGAACCTCCTCCGTTGTCCCTCAAATCGAGTACCAGTCCTTCCATGCCTTCTTTCTTGAGACGTGTGATCTCTTTCTTTACATCGCTGGCAGCATTTCGGTTCTTGTAGTTAGACATATCGAAATAGAACTGAGGCAGGTTGATCAATCCGAACTTGCGGTCTTCCTTACTGATGACCGTCGACTTGGCATACGTCTCTTCCAGTTCTACCACATCGCGGGTAATTGTCTCCTCCTCTACACTTCCATCCACGCGCTTAACGGTAAGCGTCACTTTGGTGCCTTTGGGCCCCTTAATGAGTTTTACGGCGTCATCTACACGCATTCCAACAATGCTCACAGGTTCTTCTTCATCTTCCTGTTTCACTTTCATGATGATATCCCCTACTTCCATGTGCTCACCGCGCCAAACGGGACCACCGCTAATAACTTCCACTACTTTGATGTAGTCATTCTTTTTCTGAAGTCGGGCACCGATACCTTCCAGTTTCCCGGACATACGCAGATCAAAACGATCTCTGTCCGGTGGTGCGAAGTAGTTTGTATGAGGATCGAATTCTTCCACAACATTGTTCAGGAACACGGCAAAATAGTCTTTGCGCTCCAGGTCGTCGGCGAACTCGTAATATTCTTCCAATGAAGTTTGTGCAGTCTCTCGTGATTTCACCTCCAACTCGGCATTACTTTTTGCGGTGTAACCTTCTTCAGATTCAACCTTTTGGCCTTCTTCCTCAATGAGATCGTAGTAGTTACCGATCGTAGAGAACTTAAGCTGCAATCTCCAGCGCTCTTTGAGTTCCTTCTTGGAATTGGCATAGGGCAGATTGTCATAATCTACGTTGATGCTTTCCTGAATGCCGTAATCAAAAGGTTTTGACAACACGTCCACATAGATCTTCTTGGACTCCTCAAGGCGCTCAACATAGCGACTGTATACGAGGTTAAAGAAGGTAAGGTCTTTGTTAAGAATCTGATCGTCTATTTCGTTGCGATATGCTTTAAAATCTTCAATATCCGAAGCGAGGAAATATCGCTTCAACGGATCCATGGCATTTATAAAATCGTCAAACACTCCCTGTGAAAAGGTGTCATCCATATCCTTGGGATCGTAATGCCCTTTCTCAAGCACATAGGAGATAAGATCTATCAACAACTTATCCTTATCCGGATCATTAAATTCTTTGGTGGTGAAGCTGCAGGATGCTGCCGCTACAAAGGCCGCCAGAAACAGGACCTTAAAGTTCTTTTTCATTAATCGCATATCAGTCAACTTTTTTGAACGTCTAAGTTATATAAAAAACCGTGCCATGAATTTGTAATGATACTAATTTTTTGTTAAACGTACAATCTTCGTAAGTGCTTTAAATAACAGCATTTATCGGCAAAAATTGCCTTATCACACAGTTGATGATCTTTTAAAATATCCACCTTGGAATTTGGATGGTATTAATCGTATTTTAGCTGTGCAAAACGATGAACCGATGGCCATAGAACGACCTCTTATCCTGGTAACAAATGACGACGGCATTACCGCGCCCGGAATCCGAACACTTATCGACGTTATGAATACGCTGGGCGATGTGTATGTGGTGGCACCCGACTCCCCGCAAAGCGGCATGGGACACGCCATTACGGTGAACGATACTATCTTCTGTGACCGGACAGTAGTGGACAAAGATCAACCACAAATTGAATACAGTTGTAGCGGAACACCCGCCGATTGCGTCAAATTGGCAATGAATGAGATCTTAGACCGAAAGCCCGATCTGTGTGTGAGTGGAATAAATCACGGTAGTAACTCCTCTATCAATGTGATCTACAGCGGTACTATGAGCGCCGCCGTAGAAGCAGGAACCCGGGGGATACCGGCTATTGGATTTTCCCTTTTGGATTATTCCATGAATGCCGATTTCAGCCATATCAAAAGTATGGTGCGACAAATTGCTTCCGAATGTCTGGACAATGGCATGCCCAAAGGTGTTGTGCTTAATGTCAACTTTCCCAAACTGCGGGAGGAAGAGTTCAAAGGTATTCGCGTTTGCCGACAGGCCAATGCGCATTGGGTGGAGAATTTCGACAAGCGGACCAATCCGTTTGGTCGGGAATACTACTGGCTTACAGGCGAATTTATCAACGAGGATGGCGGCCAGGATACCGATGAATGGGCCCTGCATAACGGATATGTTTCGGTGGTTCCCGTACAATTTGACCTGACCGCACACCACGCAATTCAGGAAATAAATTCATGGCAATTATGAACACTGGAACCGAGATTATGCGGGGGTTTGTCGTAGGCCTCATCTTTAATTCCGTTGGAATTATTCTCTGCACTTTTATCATCTCACTCATAAAAGGAACGGAATTTGTAGAAACGTTCACCATGTATAAAGATTCGGGAAATCTATGGATGATCATTTCCCTGGGAGCACTTCCAAATTTGATCGCCTTTTTCGGTTTCCTCAGGATCAATAGAGAACACAGAGCACGTGGTGTGCTCATGGCAACTTTCGTAGCTGCTATCGTCACTTACGTGATTTATTTTATTTGAAATGAAATATTACATCATTGCCGGAGAAGCATCGGGGGACCTGCACGGTTCCAATTTGATCAAGGCCCTGAAAAAACAGGACCCGGATGCCGACGTGCGGTGCTGGGGCGGTGATCTTATGACCCACGCCGGTGGGGATGTGGTGAAGCATTACCGCGATCTGGCATTTATGGGATTCATCGAGGTATTCCTCAATCTTGGAACCATCCTTCGAAATATTTCATTTTGCAAAAAGGACATTGAGGCGTTCGATCCGGATATCATTGTGTTTATCGATTATCCGGGGTTTAATCTTCGCATTGCCAAATGGGCCCGGAAAAAGGGCTATCGCACCCATTATTACATATCCCCTCAGATATGGGCCTGGAAGGAAGGCCGCATAAAGAGCATTAAGCGCGATGTGGATGCTATGTATGTGATCCTTCCGTTCGAGAAGGACTTTTACGAAAAGAAACACAACTTCCCGGTGCATTTTGTGGGTCACCCGCTCATCGACGTGATCTCCAAACGGGAACTGATCGATCCGCAGGAATTCCAAAAAGAGAATGGGCTCGATGACCGACCTATCATCGCCCTGCTTCCCGGAAGCAGGAAACAGGAGATCCGGAAAATGCTGAAAGGAATGTTGTCCGTTGTATCTGATTTTCCCGAATATCAATTTGTGATTGCCGGGGCACCCAGTCAGGAAGAATCCTTTTACCGTCCTTTCCTGGAAGATAGTAATGTGCATTTACTGCTCAACAAGACACATGACCTGCTAAGTGTGGCCCACGCAGCCCTGGTGACCTCCGGCACGGCAACGTTGGAAACAGCGCTGTTTAAGATCCCACAGGTGGTTTGCTATAAAGGAAACCGTATTTCGTACGAGATCGCCAAACGTGTTATTAACCTGAAATATATCTCGCTGGTGAATCTCATTCTCGATAAACCGGCAGTGACCGAATTGATCCAGGCCGACTTCAATACACAACGCCTAAAAGAGGAACTCGCGAAGATCCTTGACCCCTATCAGCGGGCCGTATTGTTTTTGGATTATTACGATCTGGAAGTGGCTTTGGGTGGTAAGGGTGCCAGCAAGAAGACAGCTGCCTTGCTTACGGGAAACACGACATAACCCAGTATACCTTAGGTTCCAGCGCAGGAAGAAACTCAAAAAACGGAACGGACACGAATACAAGGGTTAACAGAATGACCATTGCTTTCATCCAGAGCGCATAGCGCTTTTCTTTAGGCCCTGCCAATCCTGCATTGTTTTCAGGAATTAGAAACGGACTTACCACATAGTGTTCCTCGCTCTTTTCCAGGGCAACCGGAACAGGAAGCTTTCTTATATAAGCCACTATTTTATAAATAGCGATACCAAGAGCTACTAAGAATACGTAACCCAAAGCCCATTGTGCATTGCTATCAAGATAGGCGATAAAGAAGAATCCAGAGTCCGGTATTGAAACCATGGTTTTTCCTGTTTTCAATAAATATACTACATTTATACAACCTTTTAAGTCTACACCTACATGAAAAAGCTATGCCTGTTGGCAGTGCTTCTGCTTGTTCTGACTTCCTGCGGAAGTTCGCGCAAAACGACCGATACGGTCGTTATAGGAACCTCTACCTCCGTTTCCAACAAAAAAGCCGAAAAGATCGTACGTCATGCCAAAAGTTTTGAGGGTACCCGCTATAAGTTTGGGGGTACGACGAGTTCCGGGATGGACTGCTCCGGCCTTATGTATGTTTCTTTTAAAAAGGAGAACATCGACCTGCCCCGTATCTCGCGGGACATGGCAACTTTGGGACGGCGTATTTACATTGGGGAGCTAAGCCTGGGGGATCTCATCTTTTTCCGAACATCGAAGAAAGGTACCGGGATCAACCACGTGGGCCTGGTGGTGGAAGCACGTAACGGAAAAGTGCGTTTTATTCACTCTACCTCCTCACGGGGTGTGATCATCTCCTCCCTGTCTGAACGCTATTGGCGGGATGCCTATGTGCTCGCAAAGCGGGTGATTTAAGGAAGTTTCTTTATTGCTAACGATCTTCTTAAGCCGAGACTGCTATTCGTTTGACTGAAGTACGGTGATCTTCCGATTTCCTTTAAAAAGATCCGAATACTGAATGACTTCCAGGGGAAAATACTTCTTTAAAATTGATTTGTATTTAATTTGAGGATGATATGGTAGACTGATCTTTGTAGTAACATACATTTCATAGTACGTATTTCCCATTTTAAGAAGACCCTTGAGCATTTCGTCATCCTGAAACTGATCGTTCTTGACCGTAAGAATTACTTTAAAGCATTTGAAGCCGTTGAGAATCTTTGTGTCATTTCGATGTTCTTCCAAACTTAAAATATCCGAGTCATTTCGATATGGTATTTCCAATCCGCGTTTATAAAGCACATCTGGAGTGCGCCAGGATTGCATTGAATATGTACTGTCCTTAAGATTTATAAGCATATGATCTTCTTGCCACTTATCAGCTCGAATCTTTTCTACTCTGAGCACTGTATCCGTATATATAAGTTTCGTCTGAACCTTAAAAGCCTCATTTCTTTGAGGATCAACTGCTTCAGAAAATGAAGGGAAACTGCTGTCGAAAAGCTCCAATCTCTGCTTTCTTTCTGACTCACTAAGAAATGGATCTTTCAAAATTTCAAGTCTCAAAATGGAATCCATCAAATGATCCATCAATTTTATTTCTTGATCATATAATTCCTGATCTACTATATGTTCTTTGGTAATGAATGTTATGGAACCCGAAGAGGTAGAAACAGAATTCTGGGAGAAGCAACCAATAGAATTCAGTAGTAATAAATTGCATATCAAGATTCTCATGGTAATGTCATCAAGTTTTAGAATTGCTTATTAAATATTTCAAGAACCTGTATAATACAATACCAAAAGCGACTAGCAATATAAAATTCAAGATCGTCCATACCATTAATCCCAAATCATACGTGATCAATTCCATCTTTATTCCGGTTTTATTTGAGAATGAAATTAGTTAATAATATTTTTTTGATGTTGCAATAAAATAGACTTCCTGAAATAAAACGGTACTTCCCAAAGGTTCCAAATCAGACAGGTAAATCACTTCCGCGTTCCGCAATCGTTCATAGGTTTCGAGGTACTCCTCCCTCGAGGTAAACTTCCTGTTCAAATTAATGAATCTGTTGTCACTGTAGATGGTGCTATCTTTCAAAATCCGATTGTAGGTCTTGAAGTTGGAATAATACAGAAATCGAAGCATCTTCGCCCAAAGAGTTTTGGAACCGTCTCGCCATGATTCGGTGGTGTCCAATGCTTTAAATTCCTTCAAGACTTTTTGATAGATGTCTTCTTTCCTCAACATGTTGATACTGTCTGCCTCTATAGTTTCAAACAATCTGAACCTTGAGTATTTGGGATTATCGCTTAGCTGCTTGAGATCATTGATAAACCCGGTTTTGCTATTGTCACACAACTCTGTGAGATAGGAAAGCCAGAAGACCTGCTTGTACAAGTAGGCAACCGTTGCAATAATCTCGCTTTCTATGCCCTCGGTGGAATCAGGAAGTATTCTATTGAATTCATAGCGATACCGGACTTCTTTGTTATTACTGAAATTCTCAAAGGAATGCATGGGACGATAGGTTACACTCTGACTGAGAAACCCTATATCCTCCGTCTGTACATTGTTGAAAGTAACAAACAAAGTATCGGTCTGCGCCCAAAGTGAGAATTGAGTGCAGAGGCCAATAATCGTTACTGTAAGATTGACTTTCATCAACAAAATCATTGTTTAGTTAAGACAAGAATTGTTGGCAGTACAAAATCAAGATCATTTCCGTAACCGATCTTAACTTCAACGGGTAGTATTTTCGCCTCGCCATGAAACTGGGTACACTACGATGCATCCGTCCTCGTCGAATATCTCGATAATGTACGTTTCAAACATACCGTTCTTATCAAAGGGTGGATAATTATCTCCGTAATAACTAACAAGGTCGTCATGATTGCGCTCTCTCCAGTTGGCAACAAGTTTGTCTATCTCTTCGGCTTTGGTGATCTTAAATTTATGTAACTCGCTCAGGTCAAGTGTATCGGATTTCATCCCGTCTTTAAAGAGAAAGGAACCTCTTACAAGGTGATTGAAAACTGTCCCTTTCTCACGCTCATAATAGAACTTTTTACCACGGTTGTAGGGTGCAGACCCATCATTCTCCTGAAAAACAAGATAGATTATGTCCTTATTATCGTATTGGGCGTGAATCGGGTTAAAAGTTGACACCAGTACTGACACAAAAAAAGTGTATAGCGTTCTTTTCATTTACTGGAATTCTGATCATTGCTTCGTTAACACTAAATTGGTAGGTAAAGCAAAATCCTGGCCGTTACCATGGTTTATCTTAATACCATTACTATCCCACAAGTTTAAAGTGGCCGAATTGGATGAGGTTAATATGAATTCACCTACCTTACTTCTTTCGCTTACGACATCATGAATAATTACATTGTACTTCGTGGGTGTGTCAAAGATCAATGCAACCTTAAAATTTGGTAATCCAGCGATTGAGTTTATTTGAGAAATGACAGAACCGTCTACTATATAGCTATAGCGACCAAAAACACGGTCTACAAATGTTGTAGGCTGCAAAAAATCGCTATCCATTTCAAACTCCTCCAGCACTAACTCAAAAGAGGTTTCTCCACTTTCCCAAAACCACGTGCCAACAATATCATCATGATGATTATTTGTATCCTTAATGTAGTAGTTGTCTGATATCCTATCCATTGGATGGGTGCCTAAAGGGTAGATGACGGTTCTAGCACAAGACATAATAAACAAACTTGCACTAACTACTAGAATTCTGATCATTGCTTCGTTAACACTAGATTGGTAGGCAATACAAAATCCTGGCCGTTGCCCTCGTTAATCTTCAAACCTTCACTGTTCCATAACCTGAAAATTGCTGTACTAGAAGACGTCAATACAAACTCTCCTACGTTAGTGCGACCACTGAGAATGTCCTTTATTATCACTTTATACCGAGTCTCATTGTCAAAATTGAAAACAACCTTAGAATTTGGTATAGTTTCAATATTTTGAACATCCGCTATTAGGACTTCATCATTTATATAAGTATATCTACCAAAAATCTCATTATGGAACTCCGTGCTGGAACTTGGATAATTGAACATCTCAAATTCTTGCAGTGTAATCTCAAATGACGAATCTCCGTCCTTCCAACGCCAGGTTCCAACAATTAAGTCATGATAATTATCTATATCCTTCATGTAGTATCTGGTCTCATTGATATTAAATGATCCCAGCGGATAGATGGTCGTTGTAGTGCAAGACATCATAATTAGACTTGTGCCAATTACTAAAATTCTGATCATTGCTTAGTCAACACAACATTGGTCGGTAACATAAAATCCTGTCCGTTACCCACGTTAATTTTTACTCCTTCACTATTCCATAGCTTTAAAGTAGCAGTTTGTGAGGATGTTAATGCAAACTCTCCTACCATTGTTAGGTCGCTTACGATATCTTTAATCACCACCCGATACAAATGCTCGTTCGAAAAATGTAGCGTCAGTTTTCCATTTGGAATAGGTTCTATTGTATTGACCTGAGCAATTATTGCCCCATCCAATATATATGTATACTTTCCAAAAACGATGTCATAGTATTCAGAATTCCAGCTTGGATAATTGAACATTTCAAATTCGTGAAGAACCACTTCGAATGAAGTATCTCCATCTTCCCATCGCCAGGTTCCTACAATCAAATCATGATGATTATCTAAATCCTTCACGTAGTAACTGGTCTCGTTTATATTAAATGATCCTAGCGGATAGATGGCTTGCGCCTTACATCCTACAATGCTGGCCATGGCTATTATTACTATTACGATTTTCATTGGTTCTAATTTAATTACATTCATTTTCTTTTAAATCTCCGTTGTTCTTAATTCTGATCCTCGTCCAACTATCAAAGTCATTGAGGTCACCTCTGTACAACTCTAATCCCAATTCCTGTTTTTTAAAGAATCTAAGGAGTATTTGCTCATTGACCGACAAAGGTTGATTTGGGTCTATATGCAGCAGCCGGTAAAAATTTTCAGCAACATCAATGTCGCTGAAAAAAAAGTTGCCATTATTAATGAACACGTCTATATCGCTTATAATAATAGCGTAGAGCGTATCATCCGACGAGTCGCTTATATTTTGACCAGGTGTAGTTACGACCATAACAAAATCTGAAGGGTCATTCACGTATCCACCTTCAAACAAGATGTAAAGAGTATATAGGTCTGCTCCTGAGAAAAATGGTAGAGGTTTCTCTGTTTCCCCATCGATGTTAATGTAAAAACTGTGATTGTGAATGTATGAATCGACTGGAGACGATGGAAGTGGTTGTTGTATCTCACCAGAATCGGGCTCTCCCTCAAATCCATCACTGCTGTTATACACCATATTACCATTGCTATCATTCCTACCATAGTACCCCTTCTCCGTATTTCCGGAATTATTAGCTATAAGTTCAGCCATGCGTTGTTGATAGCTGGGACTATTAGATAAATTCTGCAACTTATTGCAGTCCATTGCAAGACCCAAGTCAAAATTGGTCCCACTATTCTGATTTTGATTAATGGGATCGTTGGGGTCGGGCAGACATTCGCCATTGCTGTCACAACCGAATTCACAAGGGTCACCATTGGGTTGGAAACAATCCGGAGGACAGGGTTCAACGGAACGCACGGCACTTTGTACCGATTTGTTTCCGATGCTCACAATAACAAGATCCGCCAGCGTGCAATTACAGCTGGCATTGGCACTTCCCCCGGGATGTTGCGGCGCACAACCGCATACCGTCAAAATATTGATATTGTGTCCTCCTGTCCCCGAATTGGTATTTGAATTATTATTACTGTTGGAGGAATTACTCGTATTACTGTTGGAATTGGAAGAGCTTGAACTGCTACTCGAATTGGAGTTGTTATTGTTCGTGTTTGAATTGTTTGTACAATCCACCAGGTCTTTGTTCGTCTCTACCCCATTCAGGAATTCGCTTTCCGCCAAGTAATGACCGTCCATATCATACACCGTAATACGGCCGGAATAGTCAGAAAGATTGAATGTCGTCGTTTGCGTAGCCAACCAGTCGGTGTCCGGTGTGTATTTCAGGAAATACCCATAGGTTTCCGTGGCCGATTCCTTAACCACGAGGTTCACAATAGAAAACTCTTCGCTCCCATCCTTACTTGCCCTGAAACTATAACTGGAGCGATCGTGTTCGTTGGTTAGGGTGAGAATGTCTTCCGTATGGACCTCGTCAATCTCCAAATCCGGTTGACGGGTACCGGGTCTCCCTTCCAAAGTAAAGGAACGGGTACCGCCGGATTTCATATCCAGGAAATCCATAACCTCAGGAATATCCGAAGCAGTTACCGTTTTGGCCGCAGTAAGATGTGCGTGATCATGATCATGCGCATGATCGATCGGACCTGAATCGTCCTGCTGACATTGAACAAATACCGAAGCAAGAACCAAAATAACTATGCTTTTAAGGCATAAGGTCCACAAGGACCGGGTGGTGAGTGCTATCATTTTTAAATCGACCGGCGGGAAGATGAAACAATAGCTGTAGGTAAATACGTGTCAAATATAGCACTTTTTCAATATAAAAATGTCTTATTAGACATTTTTATATTGATTATTGTCTTCTGCGACTTCTAAAACCGGCGTTTTACTACCTTGATCAGGAAACCCGCCCAAAACAGTTTTCCTGTATGGCGGGTTCTTTCGTTACCTATCCCATTGTTCGATTTTCGCTGTGCCTTGCCACAGGCATAGTACTAGCTAAATGTGTCGACCTAGCCCGGGCAATTCCAATCGCCTGTCTGGCCAGCTCCTTATTACTCCTTATCGTTTTTTGGTTCGCTGCCCGAAAGCAACTACGACAGAATATCTACTTCGGTCTTTGCGCACATCTATGCTTTTTTAGCCTGGGCTGGTTCAACTATGAACTGCATCAACCCGACTGGAACAAGCATCATTTTGAACATGTTCTTCCACAAGACACGGAACGAACTATGCTGATGAAGATCGATGAGGTTTTAAAACCTTCTTCCTATTCTTCCAACTACATCGGGACCGTACTTCAGGTTGATTCGGTCCGGACTTCCGGGCGCATTCTTCTTGGCATATCGAAAAACTCAACGACTTCCGGCTTTTCCACGGATGACGTATTGGTTCTTTCAACCCAACCTAAGCCTCTAAGTCCTCCACTCAATCCGTATGGCTTCGATTATTCCGCCTACCTGGCAACACAATCCGTATATCACACCGCCCGAGTAACGCCTGGCGAAATTCTCATATCCCACAGAGGTACTACTACCCTAA
This sequence comes from uncultured Aureitalea sp., assembly GCA_964614415.1. Taxonomy (GTDB): domain Bacteria; phylum Bacteroidota; class Bacteroidia; order Flavobacteriales; family Flavobacteriaceae; genus CAZTLE01. The sequence goes on from CAZTLE010000034.1 coordinate 18,271, forward strand.
AAGGTCTGGCATCCCGGATTCGGGATCGACTGATCAGGTCTTTAAAAAAGACAACGATTGACGATAAACAGCGTGCTATTTTACAGGCGCTGGTCCTGGGTGAAAAGCGGGAGATCGACCGGGAGACTTATCAGGACTACGCAGATGCCGGTGCTGTTCATATACTTGCCGTTTCCGGACTTCATGTGGGGATACTCTTTCTATTCCTGGACTTCCTGTTAAGGCCATTAAAAAGATTTCGTCGCGGCGCCCTGCAAGCCGTGCTTATTGTGTGCTGTCTCTATATGTTCGCCGTGCTCACCGGCTGGGGACCGTCTGTGGTACGAGCGGCCACCATGTTCTCTCTTTTCGCACTCGCAAAACTGCTTCGGAGGCCTACCCCGGGCATCAATACGCTCTTCCTGTCCTTTTTCATATTGTTAGTTTGTAATCCGAATTGGTTATTCCAGATAGGATTTCAGATGAGCTATATGGCGGTTCTGGCCATTTTGCTGCTCCACCCAAAGTTGAGCAACCTATGGAACCCTCGGTGGTCACTGCTGAAGAAATTCCGGGATATCGTGACTGTATCCCTATCTGCCCAGCTGGGTGTTTTGCCGTTAAGCTTGTTTTATTTCCACCAGTTTCCCTGTCTTTTTCTGCTGACTAATATTGTGGTACTTCCCTTTATCGGAATGTTGCTAATCGGCGGCATAATAATAGTCTTCCTTGCCTCCATGAACCTCCTCCCCGACTTCCTGGCGCAAGGCTATGATCTCTTGCTGGGATCACTAAATGCATTTATAGCCTGGATCGCCTCCTTCGACGAATGGGTCCTGTCCGATATCCCTTTCACCCTGCCCTTTCTAATCGCGTCTTACGTTCTTCTGGGAGCTCTTCTGAACTTTTGGTACAATCCCGAAGGAAGGCGTCTCTGGATGGTCTCAACGGCTCTGGTCGTTGGAGTCGGAGTACTTATAGGTAACAAATGGCAATATGGGCCCAATGAGTTCCTTGTCTTCCACAAAAGCAGGGAGACCCTGCTGGGGTATAAAAACAACAATCAATTGACTATTCTGAAGCGAAGTGACCGCAACTATTCCAATGATCGCACAATTCGTGATTACGTCCTCGGATCGCAATCGGTATCAGTTTCCGAAACAAGGCTCCCCTCCATCTTTGCCTATTCAGACACGAGAATCATGGTTATTGACAGTAGCGGCGTCTATCCGCCGGAATCTCGGGCGAAGATCGTGCTGCTCATTGAAAGTCCTAAAGTTCATTTGGAGCGACTTATCGATAGCTTACGCCCGTCAGTCATCATCGCTGATGGCAGTAACTATCGTTCCTACGTCACCCGATGGCGGGAAACCTGTAAAAAAAGAAAGCTCCCTTTTCACCATACGGGTACTCAGGGAGCTTATTATATCGAATAGAAACTTCTTTACTTGAAAGTGCCTTTAAAATTCTTCTGGTAGTCCTTCCATTTTTCAACGGTAGTGAGTTCCATGTAGTCGTCGTTGGCTACCATTTTTAAGTATATTTCCAGATCCTGAGGGGATTTGTATCCGGTAATCGCCTGAATAAGCCCGCCGTCTTCTTTAAAGAAAACGATGCTGGGATATCCCTGAATGCGCAATGCATCGGCAAAGAAATGGACCGAATTGCGGCCTTTACGTCCCTCCTGGTAGTTGGGATTGGTATAAGTATAATCCTGGTAGGTGATCTCTTCGGTGCCTTCGGCGTTGAATTTGACCGGATAGTAGTTCTCGTTGATGAAAGCAGCTACATCTTTGTTACCAAAGGTGTTTCTGTCCATTAGCTTGCAGGGGCCGCACCAGTTGGTATAGACATCCATCAATATCTTCCTGGGATTCTCTTTTTGAGCAGCCAGGGCCTCGTTCATGGTCATCCAATTGATCTTCTGTGCGGTCACCGACCCGGCCATAACCAGGGCCATAATAAGTAGTATCTTCTTCATATTTGGGCTATTAACAACCTGTAATATAACAAAAAACGTTCCATAAAGGAACGTCTTTTGTCGATTTATGTTGTCTTACCTTACGCCATGCATGAGTCGTTTCAGCAATGGATGTAAGGCAAATGAGATCAAACCTAATCCAACCGGAACAATGGTAAATATTAAGAAGAAGTATGACAACCCACTTTCTTCGGTAATTTTTTCAATATCTCCACCCACATAATGGGCCATTTTGTTCCCAATTGCAATAGCCAGATAATATACTCCAAACATGAAGGCTACCATCCTGGCAGGCACCAATTTACTCAAATATGATAAGCCCATTGGGGACAAACATAATTCTCCCAGGGTGTGGAACAAATAGGCAAGAACCAACCATATCATACTTAGTTTTGCGGTCTCGGCGCCTAGAGGAACGTTCCTTGCCGCAAATGCCAATAATCCAAATCCAATAGCCATTATTATAAGGCCTAAACCGTATTTAACCGAGGCAGGTGGATTATATTTACTGTCCCACCATTTTGTGAAGAGCGGTGCGAAAATAATAATAAACAGAGAGTTCAAAATAGCAAACCAGGTGATCTCCACTTCCGTAGTCTCAGCACTAAAATTGGTGTATAACTTATAAATTACCAATGCCCAGACAACAACAAAGCTTATCGCCAAAATTATATTCGACAGACTAATCTTACTAAACGTCTTACTAAACAAGCGTAGCAAAACATAGGTGATTATTAGTATAGGTACGACGGTTACTATAAGATCTATTATCTTAAAAATAGTTGCCGCATTTCCCTCCAAAAGTCTATCCGTATAATCTCTCGTGTAAAGAGGAAGTGAGCCAGCGGCTTGTTCAAAGGCCGCCCAAAAGAAGATCGTGAAAATGCAAAAAATGGTAAACGCTATCATCCTGTCCCTGACAATCTTCTCATAGCGCGGAATTCTTAACGCAAGAATCAAAATAAACACAATGGCCGCCAGTAATGCGAAGAACAGAGAGTCCGTCATTCCGACTACAGTGAAATTCAGTATATTATTATTCCCTATTTTACTTAAGGGGTCATTAATTATGAAGATCAATGCAGAGATGATAAAGACTCCTATTAAAATATAGTCAAGAGTTATAAACCTATTTAACTTACCGCTTATCTTTTCTTTGGTAGTTTCTACGTTATCAACCAACGTATCTATCAGGTCTTGCTTTTCATTTTGCGGTTTCTTCCCAACATCCCCAAAGAGCGGCTGTGCAAAATAAAATTGCAACATACCGAGAAGCATGAAGATTCCGGCCAAACCAAAGCCCCAGCTCCAGCCAACATTCTCACCCAGCCAACCACAGAGCATTATACCAAGAAAGGCACCGGCATTTACGCCCATATAAAAAATATTGTAGGCTCCATCTTTCTTATCGTCCCGTCCTTCATACATCTTGGAAATGATCGAGGTCATATTAGGTTTAAAGAAACCATTTCCTAAGATCAGTAGTGTAATTCCAACGTACAGGAAAAAGGGAGTTTCTGCCGCCATGGCAGCATGTCCTAAGGTCATAAGCAATGCCCCTATTACTACTGCTGCCCGATACCCTATTTTGTTATCAGCCAGCCAACCTCCAACGATAGGTGTTAGATAAACAAACATGGCATATGTACCCAGGAGTGACAGCGCCGCGGGTTTGTCCCAACCCCAACCTGGATTTTCCCCGACAATGGCTCCGGTAAGGAAGATCACCAAAATGGCTCGCATTCCGTAGTAGGAGAATCGCTCCCACATTTCAGTAAAGAATAAAACGAACAGGCCGGCAGGATGCCCCAGTACTTTGTCTTTAAAAAACTGATCGGTAGTATTTGACATGATTATCTGCTTTAAATAAGGAATAGAAATAGCAAAGCCCTATATGAACTACAGGGCTTTGCATAATATATTGTTATTGATTATCCGCGATCTCGAAGCCTTCGGCCTCCTCATGACGAGTGCCTTCAAGGTCTTCGGCGCCATGGGTAAGGCGCTTAAGCGGTTTCAGAATGAGGATCACGAGGATTCCGATAATGGTACAGAAAACGGCTATTCCAGTAAAGATGGTAAACTCACCAAACTGTGATGCCGATTCTCCAAGGAGCCCGGCTACTTTATTCCCAAGGCCCGTCGCAGCGAAATAGGCACCCATCATAAAGGCCATCCAACGCTCCGGGGCTAATTTTGTAATGAACGACAGTGCAACCGGAGAGGCACATAGCTCACCTAGTGTATGGAACAAGTAGGCAAGTACAAGCCACTGCATTCCAGATTTTTCAACGATAGTTGCAGCTTCACCTACACCTTCAGTCACTACCTCACTACTGGCAATAGACATAAAGAAGAAGCCCCATCCCATGATGATCACACCAATGGCCATTTTGAATAAGGACGAAGATTCTTTCTTACGATTTTTCCACCATACCCAGAAGCTCCCTACCAGCGTAGCAAAGATTAAAATGAAAATGGCATTTACAGACTGGAACCAACTAGCAGGCACATCAAAACTACCCAGGCTCAAATCGGTCTTCTGCTTGGCATACACATTCATAAGGCCTCCAGCTTGCTCAAATGAACCCCAGAAAATGATAATTATGAGGAACGAAATGTACGTAACCAGAACCCGGTCTTTTTCTACCTTATTCCCATCGTTGTATACCACAATGGCAATTCCAACGGCAAATGCAAGACCTATAATTAATAGTCCGTAGGACCAGGAACCATAGATTCCCCAAACCAGGGCTCCGGCAATCGCCATAATGGCAAACCCTATAAACGAATTTGTATGTTTAAAGATATCTGCAATAAGATTCTTCTTTTGGACATCTTCTCGGGTATCTACAACCAGATTCCCTACATGTTTAATGTGTTTTTGACCCAACCAATACGTGAGTTGCCCCAGGGCCATACCTATACCGGCCAGCCCAAATCCATAATGCCATCCGATATTTTCACCTACGTAACCAACCAGAATGGCAGCGGCAGCGGCACCAAGGTTAATCCCCATATAGAAAATATAGAATCCCATATCGCGCTTGTTCTGCTCGTTCTTGGGATACAAACCTCCTACCATTGTAGAGATGTTTGGCTTCAACATTCCAACCCCCATTACGATGAGAACCAGACCTGTGTAAAAGGCCCACATTTCTTCGATAGCCAGGACACTATGTCCAGCTACCAACAACATACCTCCAACAAATACCGATTTTCGCTGACCGAGGAGTTTATCGGCAATAATTCCACCCGGTATAGACGCTACGTAAACGAACATCGTATACCAACCGTACAGGGCTATCGCATTGTCATTGGCCCAGCCGAGTCCTGGATTGTCCGCGCCTGTTTCGGCAACCAAATACAATACAAGAATGGCTCGCATCCCATAGTAGGAGAAACGTTCCCACATTTCCGTTAGGAACAGGATATACAATCCTATCGGGTGGCCAAATATCTTTTTCCCCGTAAGTTGGATTTCTGATGACATAGATTTACGTTTTAGTTAGTACTTAGGTTTAGTTTTTTATCTGAATCAGATTTTCCTTCGGAGTTCCCAAAGTACGTCTGACGAAGTTGGTCATTTTGTTGTACAGGTGAAGTCGTGTATTGCCCCCGTAGATCCCGTGATTCTTGTCGGGATACATCAGCCAGTCGAAGTCCTTGTTAGCCTGTACCAGCGCCTCTACAAGTCGTGTGGAGTTCTGTACGTGTACATTATCGTCGGCCGTTCCGTGTACCAGAAGGAAATCGCCTTCCAGTTTGTTTACATGGCTTATGGGTGAGTTATTATCGTAACCGGAGGCATTCTCCTGGGGTGTTTGCATATAACGCTCCGTATAGATTGTATCGTAAAATCGCCAACTCGTTACCGGCGCCACGGCAATAGCCATAGAGAAGGTATCGGCGCCCTGGAAAAGACAGTTCGAAGACATAAAGCCTCCGTAGCTCCATCCCCAGATCCCGATGCGCTCAGCATCAATATACGAACGCTGACCTAGTGCCTTTGCAGCGGCTATCTGATCTTCAACTTCGAACTTACCAAGTTCTTTCTGGGTCATTTTCTTGAAGTCGCGCCCTTTTAATCCGGTACCACGTCCGTCAACACACACTACAATATAGCCTTCCTGGGCTAGCATCTGGTGCCAGTAGTCGTTCGAGCCTCCCCAGCGGTTGGCCACCGATTGTGATCCGGGACCGGAATACTGATACATGAACATGGGATACTCTTTGGATGGATCAAAATCCAGCGGTTTGATCATGTACATATTCAGATCCTCACCGTTGATATTAATGGTCGAAAACTCCTTGGGAGAAATAGCATAGCCCTTCAACTGCTCCTTCAGAGCGGCATTGTCCTTTATGGTTCGAAGCACTTGCCCGGTTTTGGCCTCATTCAGCGTAAACACATAGGGTGTTTTCGTATCTGAAAAAGTTCCGATGTAATAGGTGTAATCCGCACTGAATGACGCGCTGTTGTTTCCGGTTTGGCGGGATAACCGGACCTTGTTCTTTCCGGAGCGGGAAATCGAGTAAACATCCCTGTTTATACTCCCGTTCTCCGAACTTTGAAAATATACGCGTCCCGTATTGGGATCAAATCCGTAATAATTCGTTACCTCCCAATCGCCATCGGTAATCTGATTGATCAGCTTGCCTTTGCGATCGTAATGGTAGATGTGATTCCAGCCGCTTTTTTCGCTGGTCCAGATAAAGCTGTTGTCATTGAGAAAAGTAAGGTCATCGGTTACATCCACATAGGCGTCGTCGGTTTCCTGGAGCACCAGATTGGATGAATTCCTGTCCGCATTTACAAAGACCAAATCCAGAATGTTCTGGTGTCGATTGGTCACCTGAACACTTAGCACATTGGCGTCGTTGGTCCATTTTATTCTCGGAATGTAATAGCTGTTATACTGCGAAAGGTCTACCCTGGCGGTCTTGCCAAAGTTCAAGTCGTAAATGTGAAGTGAGACCAGCGCATTGTCCTCTCCCGCTTTCGGATATTTAAAAACCTGCTGATCCGGATACAACTGATCTCCATACACATCCATGGAGAACTCGGGTACGGCAGATTCGTCAAAGCGAATAAAGGCCAGCTTATCGCCAGACTTATTCCAGTCGAATGCGCGCACGAAGGCGAATTCTTCCTCATATACCCAATCCGTAATACCATTAATGATCTTGTTCTTCTTCCCATCGTTGGTTACCTGAATCACTTGCCCGGTTTTCAAATTCTTGAAGTACAAGTTGTTGTTGTATCCGTAGGCAACTTTTGAACCATCATTACTGAAGGTGGGTTCCTGAATCTGATTATCGGAAACCAACGTAAGTTTTTTACTGTTCAGGTCATAGACATAGTATGTCCCTATGGAGGAACGACGATAGATCTGCTTCAATTTAGTGGCCAGGAGCATTTTCGACTCATCCGGACTAAACTCGTAGGAGATGATATAATCTATATCCGGGAGATCCTGGCTCGACACCAACGTTCTCACTTTTTCACCGCTCACATAGTCGTACACATCTACCGTGGAAGCCCTTTGCTCCCTGTTGTATTCAAGCACCGAGTACTCTTTTCCATTGTTCAGAGAACGCAATGCATTTAATCGCTCCGTTCTAAAAGTTCCGCCCCAAATATCTTCTAAAGTGATCTGCTTTTGCTGGGCTGTTATCGTGGAAATCGCTGCA
>CAZTLE010000035.1:0-25855 GCA_964614415.1 uncultured Aureitalea sp.
GTTACCCCCGGTTCGCGATCTTCCATGCGGCTGGGGGTTTCTTTTTTAACTAACTTTTAAAATGAAGTAATTCTTTCGGCCTCGTTGCAACAATACAAACTGCTCGTTGATAAGATCACTTTCCGAAATAGAATAACCGTCAGACACTTTTTCCCGATTCACGGAGATCGAATTTTCCTTGAGAGCACGACGCGCTTCACCATTGGATTTTAAGAAACCGCTTTTCTCTGCCAAAGCGCCAATGATATCGAGTCCGGCTTTGATATCTGCTACTGAAATCTCGGCCTGAGGCACTCCGTCGAACACATCCAGGAATGTCTTTGCATCCAGCTTTTTCAGATCTTCTGAAGTAGACTTTCCGAAGAGAATCTCTGAAGCCTTTACCGCCTTTTTATGCTCTTCCTCCCCATGAACAGTCACAGTGACTTCCTGTGCCAATCGTTTCTGAAGGACCCGCATATGCGGCGCCTCCTTATGCTCTTCTATAAGTGCATCAATGGTTTCCTTGTCGAGGAATGTGAAGATCTTTATGTATTTCTCAGCATCCTCGTCTGAAGAGTTCAACCAGTACTGATAGAATCGGTACGGTGAGGTCCGTTCAGCGTCCAGCCAAACATTACCACCCTGGCTTTTTCCAAACTTACTCCCATCACTTTTGGTAATTAACGGACAGGTAAGCGCATATCCTTTTCCACCTCCAATACGGCGAATAAGCTCGGTCCCGGTGGTGATATTACCCCACTGATCACTTCCCCCCATCTGAAGGGTGCAATCGTGCTCCCGGTACAGGTGCAGGAAATCATACCCCTGTACTAACTGGTAGGTGAATTCAGTGAAAGACATACCTTCACTTCCCTCTCCTGAGATCCGGTTCTTTACCGAATCCTTGGCCATCATATAGTTTACGGTGATATGCTTACCAACATCGCGAATGAAATCCAGAAAAGAGAATTCCTTCATCCAATCGTAGTTGTTCACCATTACTGCTTCATTGGCCGCGCCCGAAGAGAAATCAAGGAACTGCGATAATTGCTTACGAACACATTCCTGGTTGTGACGCAGGGTTGGTTCGTCCAGCAGATTCCGCTCATCGGAACGTCCCGAAGGGTCACCGATCATTCCCGTAGCACCCCCAACAAGGGCAAAGGGCTTGTGTCCACAGCGCTGAAAATGAGCCAGCATCATGATAGGAACAAGGTTCCCGATGTGCAGGGAGTCGGCGGTAGGATCGAACCCGATATAGGCAGAGCGCATGGCTTCATTGAGATGCGTATCCGTATCGGGCATCATGTCGTGCACCATGCCGCGCCAGCGGAGCTCTTCGGCGAAATCTGTAAGGGCCATTTTCAAAGTTTTGGCAAAGATATAAGGCTACCCCCAAAAGATGAAAGATTAATACAAAAAAGACTACATTCGTATCATGATTTTGGTCACTGGCGGTACCGGATTGGTGGGTTCTCATTTGTTATACACCCTGCTTCAACAGCATGAGAAGGTACGTGCCGTTCACCGCGCATCAAGTGATACCGGCGCAATCCGCGCCATCTTTCGGTGCTATACTGACGATCCAGACTCCGTTTACGACAGGATCGAATGGATGGAGGCCAATCTCAACGACCTACCGGCCCTGAGCAAGGCATTCGAAGGCATCACAAATGTGTATCATTCCGCAGCCTATATAAGTTTTGATCCGAAGAACTACCGTAAGCTTAAAAAATCGAACGTAGAGGGTACTGCCAATGTGGTAAACCTCTGCCTTAAAAACGGCGTTGAGAAATTGTGTTATGTGAGTTCCGTCGCCACCCTGGGCAGTTCTGTCAATGGTTCTTTTATTGATGAGGAAACCCATTGGAATGCCGAGGAAAATAACAGTGTTTACGCCATCTCCAAATACGGAGCCGAAATGGAAGTATGGAGAGGCACCCAGGAGGGGCTGCCGGCAGTAATCGTAAATCCGGGGGTGATCCTTGGTGAGGGCTACCGTAACTCGGGAAGCGGTGGTATCCCTAAGGCCGTAGCAAAAGGAGTTCCTTTCTACACTTCGGGAAGCGTCGGAATGGTCGATGTGGCGGACGTAGTGCACGTCATGGTCCGGCTTATGGAAAGCGATATATCCGGAGAACGATTTGTGCTGGTCTCTGAAAACATCTCTTACAAAGACCTGTTTACACAACTGTCGGAATTCATGGGTAAAAAACCACCCAAAAAGGAGTTGGCGAAATGGAAACTGGTTTTTCTAAGCAAGCTGGAAGGAATTGCATCTCGTTTGTTCGGCATGAAACGCAATCTCCCGCGAAGTACCGTGAATTCGCTGTATACAGCGTCCAACTACAACGCTTCGAAGGTAAAGGAGTTTATAGAATTTAACTTCACGCCAGTGGAAAAGACGCTTCGGCGGGTGGCAAAGCATTACTCAATGGAATCCTGATGCGGATGGGATTCTACGGCTTCAATGAGCCGATCCTGTGGGGTTTTTCCTTTCCTGGCACTGTCGCGCTTCACAGCTTTTAACCGTTGTTCTTTGTCGTATGCGGCCTTGAGACTGTCCTTTTCTTCTTTGATCACGAGCAACTTAGCTTCCACTTTAGAAAACAGGCTGTTGTACAGGTCAAGATTGGATGTGTAGTAGGCATTGCTCCTCACAAACTGCATGCTGTCCACCTCGTGTTTCCTATACAGGAATTCATCCATCTGCACGCCTTTGTTCTTAAGTAACCAGGTATTTATACTCTTGGCTGCGTTCCCCAGATAGGCATCGACCATAATATCGGCCATCTTATCTTCGGGAATAAGATCGTCCGGCTTCTCAGGAAGGGTTACATTCTGACAACCGAAAAACAGCAACGTTATGAGTACAAAATATCGCATTTATCTGTTAAAAGTGAGTCGCTCCCCGTGTGATCGGTTAGGGAATGTTCCGTTCTCATAGGCCAGTACTCCATTGATAAAGGTATGTGTCACTTTCGACTTAAACGAAGTGCCTTCAAACGGGGACCAACCGCATTTGTACAAAATATTGTCGGAGGTTACCGTCCATGGTGCATTCAGATCAACCAAAACGAGATCGGCTTTGAATCCTTCACGGATATACCCACGGTCTTTGACCTGGAACAGGATTGCCGGGTTATGCGCTGCTTTTTCCACCAGGGTCTCCAGGGAAATCCGACCCCTGTGGTACATTTCCAGTAAGGCGACAAGTGCATGCTGTACCAGCGGACCACCGGAAGGGGCCTTGGTATATACATTATCCTTTTCCTCGAGGGTATGCGGAGCATGATCGGTAGCAATCACATCAATACGGCCGTCATTCAGTGCTTTCCAGAGGCCTTCGCGGTCGGCTTCCGTCTTCACAGCCGGATTCCATTTGATTTTGGTGCCTTTGGTCTTGTAATCCTCATCGGTGAACCAAAGGTGGTGAATACACACCTCTGCCGTAATTTTCTTGTCTGCCAGGGCGGGTTTCTTTTTAAAGAGCTTGGTTTCCTTGGCAGTGGACAGGTGAAACACATGCAGCCGGGCTCCGGTTTTCTTTGCCAGTTCAATTGCGCCGGATGACGACAGGTAACAGGCCTCTTCGCTGCGTATTACGGGATGCTTTTCGATAGGAATATCCTCGCCATACTCAGCCAAATGCGCTTCCATGTTCTTTTGGATGGTTCCTTCATCCTCGCAGTGGGCTGAAATAAGCAGGTTAGTGCTACTGAATATCTTTTCCAGCACTTCCGGATCATCCACCAACATATTCCCGGTAGAAGATCCCAGGAACAGCTTCAAGCCGGCTACTTTGGTTTCATCGACCTTGAGGATTTCCTCCAGGTTATCATTGGTGCCGCCGAACATGAAGGAATAATTGGCCCAGGAGGTTTTTTCAGCAATGGAAAATTTATCCTCCAACAGCTCGATCGTAGTGGCTTGAGGCACCGTATTGGGCATCTCGATGAACGAGGTAATACCCCCGGCGACAGCCGCTTTCGGTTCGGTTTCGGTGGTTATGTGTAAGGCCCGGCTCCCTAAAATGCACCTGATCATCAATAAGACCCGGCAGCAGATAGTAGCCATCGGCATCGATTACCTTGGTGTCTACTGATTTTACACTTATGGTCTCGGAAATTTCGGTAATTCGATCTCCTTCTATACTCACATCGCTTCTGAAGATCTTACCTTCGTTAACGATGTTGGCATTCTTTATTAAAATTGTCCCCATTTAACTCTTGTACCCCTTAAACAGACTTTTCAGTTTCATAGAGATAACCCCAAAAATAGCTTCGGAAATAATACCCGAGCTCATTTTTGAGTCCCCTCGTGTTCTGTCGGTAAAAATGATGGGAATCTCTATGATCTTGAATTTGTTCAAATGAATTTTGAACTTCATTTCTATCTGAAACGCATAACCGACAAACTTTATTCTATCCAAATCAATGGTTTCCAGGACTCCTCTGCGATAGCATACAAATCCTGCCGTGGTATCGTGTATGTTCATCCCGGTGATAAGGCGCACGTACTTCGATGCTCCCCAGGATAACAACACCCGGCTCATGGGCCAGTTAACCACATTTACCCCGGTTTTGTACCGGGATCCGATCGCCAGGTCGTAGCCCTGCTTTTCGCAGGCATTGTACAGCCGTATCAGGTCGTTTGGATTGTGTGAGAAATCGGCGTCCATTTGAAAGACATACTCGAAATCCCGCTCCAGAGCCCATTTGAAACCGGCAATGTAGGCTGTTCCCAAACCTTGTTTTCCTGCGCGTTCCAACAGGAACAATCGGTTCGGAAAGGTTTCCATAAGGCCTTTAACCACCTGGGCTGTACCATCCGGAGAGTTATCATCCACTATCAAGATATCGAACTCCCGCTGCAACGAAAAAACGTTACGAACCAGTCGTTCAATGTTCTCAATTTCATTATAAGTGGGTATGACCACCAGGGCCTTTGACATACTCCGCTTTTTTGGGCAAATGTACCTCTTTTTAACAAAATCTGTGTTCGTTGGCAGGGCTCTTAGCAAAAGTTTATAATTTGCCCGCCTCCGGTCGTTCCCGACGTCTAATTGACGTACCTTTGCGATTAAATCCTCCGGAATGCAATATGTTGAGCGCTATTGGGAATCTCAGGACTGGGTGACTGTTACCCTGGTGGGTTGCCTGTTATTGCTGGCTGTTGCCCGCTATTTATACCCCAAAAGGTTTCAGGAATTCATATTGCTTCCGATTACAGACAAGTACTTTCTGGTGCAGGCTAAAAACAACAGGTTGGGGCATCCTTTTAATGCCTTGTTATTTGCAGTTCAGGTAGTTGCTGTGTCACTCTTGATATACAGCGCCTTTGCCTATTACTCTCCGGATGTCGTACAATCCAATTCGTGGTTATTTGTCCAAATATGCACGGCATATACGGTGTTTGTGATTGCTAAATTTTGCATAGAAAAGATTGTTGGCGCCGTTTTCGCCCTGGATGAGGTCATCAATGAATATTTGTTTGAAAAGCTAAGTTATCGCAACCTGATTGCCATTTTGCTTGTGGTTGTCAACATTATCTTCTTCTATATCGTTGACATCAATGCCCTGTGGTTGTGGATTATTTTGGCCGCAGTACTGGTGTTTAACGCTATTGCGTTGTTTTACAGTTATAAAAACAATAGAAATTTGATTTCCAGGCATTTCTTTTATTTTATTTTGTATCTTTGTGCGCTCGAAATTTCACCCTACGTACTGCTGTATAAATGGTGGGAATTAGGGTAGGTAAGAGATAAAATTGTGCATATGAAAGTGAAAACTATTTTAGTTTCTCAGCCGGAACCAAAGGTAGAGAACTCGCCTTACTTCAATCTTATAGAGAAGCAGAAGGTAAAAATAGATTTCAGGCCTTTTATTCATGTAGAAGGCGTATCGGGTAAGGACGTGAGATCACAAAAGGTGGACCTTACCAAATTCACGGCTATCATTCTGACAAGCCGCAACTCCGTTGACCATTTCTTTAGAATAGCCGAAGAACTGCGTTTCAAGGTGCCAGACACCATGAAATACTTCTGTCAGAGTGAAGCGGTAGCCTACTACCTTCAGAAGTATGTAGTGTACCGTAAAAGAAAGATCTATGTAGGTAAACGTACCTTCCTGGAGCTGTCTCCACTCATCAAGAAGTACAAGGGAGAAACCTTCCTGCTTCCGTCTTCAGACAAACTGAAACCGGAAGTACCTGCGCATCTTGATGAACTCGGAATAAACTGGAAGAAAGCCACTTTCTATAAGACGGTTGTGAGCGATCTGTCCGATCTAAGAAATGTGTACTACGACATCCTGGTATTCTTTAGCCCAAGCGGAATCAAGTCCCTGTTCGAGAATTTCCCGGATTTTGAGCAAAACAATACCCGTATCGCTGTCTTTGGAAATACCACAGTGAAGGCGGCAACCGCCAAGGGACTTCGCATCGACATCAAGGCACCAACGCCGGATACCCCGTCGATGACCATGGCCCTTGAAAAATACATCAAAGAAGTGAACGGAAAGAGATAATTCCGAATCTATAGATATTTAAAAACCCGGCGAACTGCCGGGTTTTTTATTGTTTATTTTTATTCTTTATTGAGGGAATGAGTAATCTGAAAAATACACGCGATTATGAGGCACCGATTCACTGGGAGGGTGATTTGGAGGACGACTGCATGGCTAATTGGTCCGGACTCATACTCTGCGCTGAATTGATGGACGACAATCGCTGGTGGTGGTCTGTTTATGATAAGAAACGAAATGAAGAGCAAATTGATAGCTCAAACAATTATGATGAGTCCTTTGATAGTGGAGATAATGCCAGAGGTAAAGCCGAAGAAACAGCAAGAAATTATCTCAAAGATGAGTTAGTTAAGAACATCAAGGGGTTATCGGAGAAATTTGAAGCACAAGACTTTATTCTAGAACTAAAGAAAATTGGTATATCCCCTATGCAAACGATTCACAGCTTGGCCAACGACTTTAATTTTGCGTTTGGAGAAGCTAAGGATCTTGTCTTCAACTCTCCACATTGGAAAGGTTTGAGAGAACAATCGGATATGCTTATGCAACTTTTCCTAGATGTGAACGCGGAAGATGCCGATAAAGTGGAAATTGTAGATGGGCGTGTAGTTTCTATAACTTTTGATCTAACCAAAGACGACTCCACAAAAAAACCTTCTATTTGGAATAGACTAATAGGAAATAGAAATAAGAATAAAAAATAATTAGCCTATTGGCGCACCTTCCAGGATCTCCTGATTGGCGTACTCCTTGAATTGTGAGAAGTTCTCTTTAAAGGAAGCTGCCAGTTCATGCGCCTGCTTATCGTAGGCTTCTTTGTCGGCCCAGGTATCTCTCGGATTCAATACTTCCGAAGGCACGTTAGGGCAGCTCTGAGGTACATTCAGCCCGAAAATTGGATGCTGCTCATACGCAACGCCATTCAGTTGGCCGTTCAACGCAGCAGTGATCATTGCCCGGGTGTACTTGAGTTTCATACGACTTCCTACTCCGTAAGGTCCGCCGGTCCATCCTGTATTTATAAGCCATACATTCACGCCGGCCTCCTGCATTTTCTTGCTTAGCATTTCGGCATACTCGGTGGGATGCAATGGCATAAAAGGCGCTCCAAAGCAAGCAGAGAAGCTTGGAAGTGGCTCGTCCACCCCTTCTTCGGTACCGGCGACTTTCGCAGTATATCCGCTAATGAAATGATAGGCAGCCTGTCCAGGCGTCAACCTTGAGATTGGAGGCAGTACGCCAAATGCGTCTGCTGTGAGGAAAAAGATATTGCGGGGATTTTTTCCGATAGAAGGCACCTGAATGTTGTCAATATGCTCAATGGGATAACTAACCCGTGTATTTTGTGTAATGGACACATCGGTATAATCGACCACTCCGTTCTCGTCCATAATGACGTTCTCCAGAATGGCGCCTGGCTTAATGGCGTGATAGATATCCGGTTCGTTCTCTTCGGAAAGGTCTATTGCCTTGGCGTAGCAACCCCCTTCGAAGTTGAAAACGGTATTTTCCCGGGTCCAGCCGTGCTCGTCGTCCCCGATGAGCTTCCGGTCCGGATCGGCAGAAAGCGTTGTCTTTCCTGTACCCGAAAGTCCGAAGAAAATTGCTGTTTCTCCATCATCCCCCACATTGGCTGAGCAGTGCATCGGAAGGGTATTGCGATATACAGGAAGAATAAAGTTAAGTGCGGAGAAGATTCCCTTCTTGATCTCTCCGGTATATCCCGTACCACCTACGATGGCGATCTTACGGGTAAAATTCAGGATTGCAAAGTTATGCTGACGTGTGCCGTCCACTTCAGGAACAGCGTGAAATCCGGGTGCGTTCACAATGACCCACTCAGGATCGAAACCATCCAGTTCCGATTCCTCCGGCCGTAAGAACATATTGTAAGCAAACATGTTCGACCAGGGATATTCATTGATTACCCTGATATTGAGGCGATAATTGTCATCGGCGCAGGCGTAGCAGTCGCGGACATAAACTTCCTTCTCAGACAGGTAGCCTGTTATCTTTTCGTAAAGTGCATCGAACTTTTCAGGAGAAAAGGGAATATTGATGTCACCCCACCACACGCGATCCCGGGTAATATCATCTTCTACGATGAATCGATCTTTCGGAGATCGTCCGGTAAACTCACCGGTATTCACAGCCAGCGCTCCATTGCTTGCCTGTCTTCCTTGTCCTTTTGCCAGTGTTTCGTTGTGAAGTTCTTGCGACGAGAGTTGATAATTGACGATCGCATTTTCAATTCCGTAGGATTCTACCGAAATCGTTTTCGCAGTTTGGTTTTTGTCGACCATTCTGTTCAGTAATTGATGTGGGGTACAAAATTAAGCAATCTAAAATTGATAGGCCTCTTAATTCTTTAGAATTGTTCTATTTTAACGTAAAAACACCATAGGCCAATCGCAGCCAACCCACTATAAACAATAGGCCTCCCAGCGGTGTGATAAATACTATGACAGAGGCGTCAAAAGACAGTACTTCATCCAGGGTTAGCAGGTAAATAGAGCCCGAAAAAAGCAAAATCCCCAATAAAAAAAGCCTAAAAACCCAGGTTCGGGTGGCTTGAGAAAGCGCTCCGGTCAATCCCAGACACAAAAGGGCCAGGACATGATACATTTGATACCGTACGCCCGTTTCAAAAGACGCTACCGATTGCGCGTCTACCAGCTCTTTTAAACCGTGGGCACCAAAGGCGCCAATACCAATGGTAAGTGCTCCCAGAATAGAAGCAGTGATCGCTATTTTTTTATCAACATTCGCCATAAGTTCCGAAGACAATTTAGTACTTTCGCTATGGTTTGAAACCACCCCAAATTTAGGAAATTACAAGGGATGAGAAACATTTTGATCATAGGTGCAGGCCGTTCGGCCACCAGCCTCATACATTACTTACTGGATAAGTCTGAAAAAGAAGAATTGTTCATCACTATTGGCGATCTTTCCATCCAGGCGGCCCAGAAATTTACGGATGGACACCCCAACGGGCGTGCCATCCTCCTGGATATTCACAACGAAGTACAGCGACGGGAAGCGGTTGAAAACAGCGATCTCGTGATCTCAATGCTTCCTCCCCGCCTTCACATCGAAGTGGCAAAGGATTGTCTTGAGTTTGGAAAGCATATGGTAACGGCTTCCTACGTGAGTGACCAAATGCTTACCCTGGACACCAAAGCCAAATCCAAGGGGCTTGTTTTTATGAACGAGATCGGACTCGATCCGGGCATCGATCACATGAGCGCCATGCAGGTAATAGATCGCATTCGGGACAACGGCGGTAAAATGCTATTGTTCGAATCGTTTACCGGGGGGCTTATCGCTCCGGAAAGTGACGATAACAAGTGGAATTACAAGTTCACCTGGAATCCGCGTAATGTAGTGGTTGCCGGACAGGGAGGCGCCGCCGAATTCATCCAGGAAGGCAAATACAAATACATTCCGTATCATCGCCTGTTCCGGCGCACGGAGTTCGTGAATATTGAAGGCTACGGAAAATTTGAGGTGTACGCGAACCGGAATTCACTTAAATACCAATCGGCTTACGGGCTCGATGACATCCTCACCTTATATCGCGGCACCATACGACGTGTAGGCTTCAGTAAAGCGTGGAATATGTTCGTCATGTTGGGCATGACGGACGACAGTTACTCGCTGAGAGATACTGAGAATATGTCGTACCGGGATTTCGTTAATTCCTTCCTTCCCTACTCTCCTACAGATTCGGTCGAGTTGAAGATGCGACATAATCTGAAGATCGATCAGGATGACGTCATGTGGGAAAAGCTGGAGGAGCTGGATATTTTCAATTCGGACAAGAAGATTGGCATTAAGGATGCAACGCCTGCCCAGGCATTACAGCGTATCTTAATGGACAAATGGACCCTCGATGAAGAAGATAAAGATATGATCGTTATGTATCACAAGTTCGGATACGAGATGAACGGGGAAAAGAAGCAGATCGACAGTAGCATGGTCATCATTGGCGACGATCAGACACATACTGCCATGGCCAAGACGGTAGGCTTACCTGTGGCAATGGCAGCACTTCGAATCCTAAACGAAGAAATCACCACGCCCGGAGTGCAAATCCCGACCAACAAAGAAGTATACGACCCTATTCTAAAAGAACTGGAAAACTTCGGAATCACCTTCAAAGAAGAGCATGTACCATATCTGGGGTACAATCCAGAGAATGTGCAGGGGTAACCCCCTTTCTCCCCGCATCTGCGGGGAGAAAGCGCTAATTCTTTGATTGAGCCGGTTATCGGCGGCCCAGGAACATCAGAATGAAATAGATTAACGTAGCCAGTGAGCCCAGCGCGGCTACCACATAGGTGCGAGCGGCCCATTTGAGGGCGTCTTTGGCACCGGCGTATTCCGATTGGGTTACCACATTATTGGTTTCCAACCATACGAGAGCACGCTTACTGGCGTCATACTCCACCGGTAGGGTGATAAACGCAAAGACCGTGGTCATTGCGAAGAGAGCAATCCCAATGAGGAACACCCAGTTTCCTATGAACATCCCCATAGCCGACAATACAATTCCCGCCATGATCACGAAGTTCGACAGTCGGCTGGCAACGCTTACTGCAGGGACAATGGAGGACCGCATTTGCAGCCAGCTATAGGCCGTAGCATGCTGTACCGCATGTCCCACCTCATGGGCGGCGACCGCCGCTGCAGCAGCATTTCGTTGATTGTACACCGCTTCACTCAGGTTTACGGTCTTATTTCTCGGATTGTAATGATCGGTCAACTGACCTGGAGTGGAAATGACCTTAACGTCATATATATTGCTATCCGCCAACATACGTTCGGCGACCTCCTTACCGCTCATCCCATTCTGCAGGTGGAGCTTGGAGTACTTTCTGAATTTCGTTTTTAATTGGTTGCTTACCAACCAGCTGACCAGGAAGATGACTCCGGCCAACAAATAATATCCCATCATAACATCTACAGTTTATTCGTGTACTTAAATATACAACCTATAACGCAAATATTAGGCCTAATAGCACACGACTGACAAAGCGACAAACATTGGTGATTTAGGCGAAAGACATTAAAGAAGCTCCAGGGTTATCGGTAAATTGAGGAATTACAGATGATTGTCGAAAATCAAGGATTTTGTTTCTGACTTCTGGGGTCACAAATTTAGAAATGTTGGTATACAATTTTTGAAAACCGGCATAGTTGTCTTCTGATTCACGATAACATATTTCAATTGAGTTCAATTTTGACGAGCTAAGGATTTCAAGCAATAGGCTCCGATCACATTCCTCTAATGAATGTCCGATGGTAACCAAGTCGAATGAATCCAATGATCTTATATAGTTTCTGAGTTGCGTTGCCTTGCCATTTCTGGGGTAATGATTTGACTTTATGTTCTGAAGATATATGTTGTCCAGTGATTTCAATTCATCGTATAACCCGGACTCATTACCATAACCAGAAATAATGGGGTCCGTATTAGGAGAATTTAAAATTCCATGAATCTGAATTTGTTCGCAGGTTTTTTTGCTCACACCTGAAAGGTATTCTAAATAGTACTTTAACGTAGGTGTATAATTGAAGTTTAGAAACAAAAGATGAGTCGGATCGCCTTTTAAAAAAATATCCATAAATCTGCTGTCGAACACAGGCGTAGAATTGGAGAGAAGTTCAGACAAATATGAGTCTAAATGTCTAATTACAATCTTGAACTCCTCATTCAGTTGCTTGGCCAACTGCAGATTACCTTTGAATCTGTATAACTCATCAAAATAAAATTTCTCTATATCCGACCAATCAGTATTAACCAGGACATCAATTAACTTATAGAGAAAATTGTTTAAAAACTTCAGTTTGCCTATATCCATCAGTTCTTTGCGGCGTTTTTTGAAATCATCAAAATCTCTGAAAACATATGCGGGATCCAATGTCAAAAGATCGCTGTATAACCGCCTCCTTGGATCTTCACTATGCGTTAAAATGACGTGTTTCAAAAAGTCTGAATAGCCAGTCCTGAGACCATGGGCCTTATCAAGACCATTCCCAATGACAAATATTTTATCTTTTCTGGTCGATATCATCCTACGATATTTATGATTTTACCGGGTACCACGATCACCTTTTTCGGCGTACGGCCCTGTAAATACTGGGCTGTCTTCTCATGTGCCATAACGGCAGATTCAATGTCATCTTTGCTCATATCGAGCGGTAGTTCGAGTGTAAAGCGCTTTTTCCCGTTGAACGAGATGGGGTATTCCATACTACTCTCGGTAACATGACTTTCATCGAAGATCGGGAAGGCAGCTCCCGAAATACTCTCTGAATGACCTAACTGACTCCATAGCTCCTCTGCAATATGAGGCGCATAGGGAGAGATAAGGATCAATAGCGGCTCCAGAATAGCTCTCGAATTACATTTCTGAGCGGTTAATTCGTTAACAGCGATCATGAAGGTAGACACCGAGGTATTGAAACTGAAGTTCTCTATGTCCTCTTCCACCTTCTTAATGGTCTTATGAAGGGTCTTTAAACTGTCTTTGGATGGCTCAGCATCCGTTATATGGAAAGTACCTTCTTCTCCACTGTGGTACAACTTCCACATTTTTTTCAGGAAGCTGTGTACACCGGTAATTCCTGCCGTATTCCAGGGTTTCGCCTGATCCAGCGGTCCCAGGAACATTTCGTACATACGCAAGGTGTCGGCTCCATACTGAGCACAGATGTCGTCCGGGTTGACCACATTGAACCATCTCTTTGACATTTTTTCTACTTCCCGACCTACTTTGTACACGCCGTCTTCCAAATGAAACTCGGCATCCTTGAATTGAGGTTGCCATTGTCTTAGAGCCTCAAGATCAAGTTCGTCTGAAGTATTAATCAGGTTTACATCGACGCGAAGTTCATCCACTTCATAGGAATCTTTAAGCCCTGCAGACACGTATTCATTGGTCCCTGATATTCTGTAAACAAGTGCGCTTGTTCCTAAGATCATTCCCTGGTTGATCAGCTTTTTGACCGGTTCATCTACGGGTAATACTTCCCTGTCGTACAGGAACTTTACCCAAAATCGAGAATATAACAAGTGACTTGTCGCGTGCTCACTACCACCTATATACAAATCCACATTCTCCCAGTACTTCATGGCCTCTTGTGATGCCAGTTCGCTGTCATTTTTCGAATCCATATACCGGAACATATAGCAGCTACTGCCTGCCCAGCCCGGCATGGTGTTGAGTTCTAATGGATAAATGCCATTGTCTTGCCCTTCGACTGCCTGCCCGTTCTGCAGGCGGGCGCTCAGGGTGACCTTATCATTGCTAACAACGGTATTCGTGTTAGTATCCCACGCCCAAACGTCGGCACGGCCCAAGGGTGGCTCCCCTTCTTCCGTAGGCAGGTATTTCTCTACCTCGGGTAAGGTGAGCGGTAAATGCTCAATATCAATGACCTGCGGCATGCCATTCTTGTAGTACACCGGGAACGGCTCTCCCCAGTAACGTTGTCGGGAGAATACGGCATCACGCAAACGGTAGTTGATCTTTCCGGTACCGGCACCCTTGGTTTCCAGGGCCTCGATCACTTTTCGTGTAGCGTCCTGGTAATTCAGGTCGTTCAGAAAGTCACTATTGGCGATAATGGTTTTCTCCTTGTCGGCAAAAGCCTCCTGGGAAATATCAACTCCTTTGAAAATATTCGGGATCGGAATATCGAAGTGCTTGGCGAAATCGTAGTCTCTCTGATCACCACAAGGAACCGACATCACGGCTCCCGTTCCATAACCCGCCAACACGTAGTCTCCTATCCAAACGGGAATATGATGCCCGGTGAAAGGATGCACAGCATGCGCCCCGGTAAACACCCCGGAAATCGTTTTCACATCGGCCAATCGGTCGCGTTCGCTTCTTCGTGAAGTGGCCTCTACGTAGGCGTCTACGGCCTCCTTTTGTTCAGGAGTAGTGATCTTTGCCACCAATTCGTGTTCGGGGGCAAGGGTCATGAAACTGGCACCGAAAATCGTATCAGGCCGGGTAGTAAAGACTTCAATGGTCTCTTCGTGACCGGCAAGGCGAAAGGAAACAGATGCCCCTTCAGAGCGACCTATCCAGTTGGTTTGCGAGTCTTTCAGCGGTTGTGGCCAGTCAATGCGGTCCAGCCCTTCCAGTAATCGTTCGGCATAGGCCGTGATCCGCATGATCCACTGCTTCATCTTCTTTCGTACCACGGGATGCCCTCCGCGTTCGGAAACCCCATTCACAATTTCATCATTAGCCAGCACCGTACCTAATGCAGGACACCAGTTTACTTCGGTATCGGCAAGGTAGGTAAGGCGATAGTCTAACAGTATCTCCTGTTGTTTTTCTTCGGAAAAGGAATTCCAGTCATCTTTTGAGAATTCAAAAACACCGCTACCGCATTCGGCGTTGATCTTCTTATTCCCCTGTTCGGCGAATAATTTGATCAGTTCTGAAATTGGAAATGCCTTCTTGTGATCTTTGCAGTACCAGCTCTCAAACAACTGGATGAAGATCCATTGGGTCCATTTGTAGTAGAACGGGTCGGACGTACGAACCTCCCGGTCCCAATCGAACGAAAAGCCCATTTTGTCCAGCTGTTCCCGATAACGAGCAATGTTTTCCTTTGTCGTCTTTCTGGGATGCTGTCCTGTTTGAATGGCGTATTGCTCGGCGGGAAGTCCGAAGCTGTCGTATCCCATGGGATGCAATACATTAAAGCCTTTGTGTCGCTTGTAGCGGGCGTAGATATCACTGGCAATATACCCCAGCGGGTGACCTACGTGAAGGCCGGCCCCGGAGGGATAAGGAAACATATCGAGCACGTAATACTTGGGTTTATCGCTTTCGTTGGAAGCTCTAAAGGTTCCGTTTTCGGCCCAGTACTCCTGCCATTTTTTCTCAATATCGTTGAAGTGATATTTACTCATGTGATCCCGATTAAGAAAGGCAAATTTACACCTATTGTACGAAAGACAAAAGTTTGGACGTTAGTAAGTCACAGTCCTAAAAATCCTCGTATTTTTACGCAACCAATCTGAGTAACCTCTATGGCATCTTCCTTTGAAAAATACCAAAAACGCCGACTCATTTCGTCTTATTTTTCAGTAGTAATAAGTATCTCGCTTGTGCTATTTCTCCTGGGACTATTGGGCCTTCTGATACTGAACACCAAGAAAGTAGCCGATCATTTTAAAGAGAAGATCGCTCTTACTGTCTATCTCAAGGACACCGCCAAAGAGGTGGAGATCACCCAGCTGAAACAAAGTCTGGCACTGGCCGAGTATACCAAATCGGCCGAATTCATCTCCAAAGAACAGGCTGCCGAGGACCACAGTGCGACCATCGGGGAGAACTTTATGGACTTCCTGGGTTATAACCCACTACAGAACAGCATAGATGTATATCTCCTGGCCGACTATGTCTCTCCGGAGAAGCTCGAAGAAATTACCAGCGAGATCATGGCTAAGGATTTTGTGGAAGAGGTAGTCTATGACAAACCGCTGATTGCCTTGCTCAACGACAATGTGAAAAAAATAAGCCTTTGGGTGCTCATTCTAAGCGCCGTTTTTACTTTCATCGCTGTGTTACTTATCAACAGTTCCATCCGTTTATCGGTCTATGCTCGCCGCTTTACGATTAAAACAATGCAAATGGTAGGCGCAACCAAACGTTTCATCCGACGTCCTTTTATATGGAGAAGCGTACGTTTGGGAATCGTTGGAGCCTTGTTGGCGATGATCGGAATGGCTGGAGTGTTATATTACCTCAACCTGAGTTTTCCGGAGCTTCAATTACTGCAGGATAAACTGCTGTTGACCGGACTCTTTTTGTTCATCCTTGTAATGGGCGCTTTTATTACCTGGATAAGTACCTTCTTCGCAACCCAACGTTTTTTAAACTTGCGAACTGATGAACTCTATTATTAAAACCGTCCTGATTGTTGCCATTCCTGTTTTTGGCCTCGTATTTATTACGAAAAGTTGTGTAATCAATAATCCGCAACCTGAGGAGTGCGAAGTCAAAGAGGTGGTCATTTCTAAGATTTATGAGGGTTCCAGCTTTGATATTGTTTTTATCGATAAGGGAGGAGATCGTTACTACATCAATCGCGGCCTGGAACAGGGGTTGACCATTCCGGATTTACAGTCGCAGGTTTTAAATAAAAAGGTTACCTTGCACCTGCCCGTGCTTTTGCTGGGAACGTCTGAACATATTGCACAATTATCTGTGGCCGAAGACGTTGTGTTTACAGAATTTAATTGACTATGGGAGAAAAAAAGCGAAAAGAAGCCATCAAGCCAGCTTTCATCTTTGAAAAGAAGAACTACCAATTCATGATCCTGGGCGCCATTTTTATTGCGCTGGGATTCGTCTTCATGGCCGGTGGCGGTAGTGACGATCCTACTGTTTTTAACCCGGAAATGTACAACTGGCGGCGTATTCGATTAGCTCCTGCTCTTATCCTGATTGGTTTTGGGATCGAAGTATACGCTATTTTACTGAACCCCAGAAAAGGTTTATAATCCATGGACAGCCTGGATGCGATCGTCCTGGGCATCGTTCAGGGGTTTACTGAATTCCTACCGGTTTCTTCCAGCGGACATCTGGAGCTGGGGAAGGCCATTTTGGGTGATACATCTATTCCCGAGGAAAGCCTCCTATTTACCGTAGTACTCCATTTTGCCACTGCTTTAAGCACGCTTGTCGTTTTCAGAAAAGACGTTTGGGACATCCTGAGAGGTTTGTTTCAGTTTACCTGGAACGAACAGACCAAATTCTCTCTGGGTATTGTTATTTCCATGATCCCGGCCGCTTTGGTAGGATTCTTCCTGGAAGAACAGCTGGAATCTTTTTTCGGCGGAAATATTGCCTTTGTCGGAGCCATGCTGCTTGTCACCGCTTTGTTATTATGGCTCGCGGACCGTGCTAAAAACACAGAAAAAAAAGTGTCGTTTTCCAATGCCTTTGTGATAGGAATTGCACAGGCGGTCGCCGTATTACCGGGGATATCGCGTAGCGGAGCCACCATTTCCACCTCGGTATTGCTGGGAAATGACAAAAGCAAAGCAGCCCGTTTCTCATTTCTTATGGTAGTGCCTCTTATCTTCGGAAAGATCGCCAAGGATATTGTAAGCGGAGACCTTTCTTCAGAAACAGCCAACTTAACCACACTCGGACTTGGATTTGCAGCGGCCTTTATCTGCGGACTCATTGCCTGTACCTGGATGATCCACCTCGTACGAAGAAGCAAACTTACCTGGTTCGCCATTTACTGCTTACTGGTTGGAATTACAGCCATCGTTGTTAGCTTTGTAACGGAATGAAAACTTCTGAAGATTACACACAAGGCCAGGTAGTGCTTATCGATAAGCCCCTGGAATGGACTTCTTTTCAGGCAGTCAATAAGGTACGTTGGTTGCTAAAGAAACGATTCGGACTTAAAAAGATCAAGGTTGGACATGCGGGAACGCTGGATCCTCTGGCCACCGGCCTGCTCATTCTGTGCACCGGAAAGTTCACAAAGAAGATCGAGGCCTTTCAGGCTCAGGAGAAGGAGTATACCGGAACCATTACCCTGGGAGCAACGACCCCAAGTTATGACCTGGAAACCGAAGTTGACAGAACTTTCGATATTTCCGGAATTACCGAAGAAGATATCCGGCAAGCCACAGGGCAGTTCATCGGAACGATCGATCAAAGACCTCCGGTGTTTTCAGCCATCAAGAAAGACGGGAAACGATTGTACGAACTGGCACGCAAGGGAACCGAGGTGGATGTACCCACCCGGAAGGTTACCATTACCACTTTCGACATTACCCGTATTGCACTCCCGAATGTTGATTTTAAGGTGGTGTGTAGCAAGGGAACCTACATTAGATCGCTCGCCCACGATTTTGGTGAGGCCTTACACAATGGAGCGCATCTTTCGGCGTTACGTAGAACAAGGATTGGTGATTTTCATGTCGATGACGCCCAAACCATCGATAGTTTTGAAGCCCAATTAACGGAACGATAACCTACTGAATTCCATTTAGTTTACTATTTTAGACGAAAATTCTTACGTCCCCAATGAATTTTAACTATTCATACCGCGCCTTTTTGATCTCTTCATTGCTGGTAGGGAATATCATTTTGTTTTTCAACATCATAAAGATCTCCCGCTATCAGGAGGTAGAAGAAGAATTGGTAGGGGTAGAATATCTTCCGGAGGAAATACTGCTGGAAGAAGAGGAACTGGCGATCGCCACTCCGCAGGATGCCAAGGTAGAAACGCATCGCGCATTTAATGAAGCTGAAAAGTTTATTAAGGAAGCTGAGACCGAACGTGAGGACATTTCCGAAGAAATGGAAACCAAGCTGGCAGAGATGAAGGAGGCCATTGACAATGGCAGCGACCCCTTCGAAATTCCTGAGCTTAGTGAAGATGCGCTTTCCGAGCTTGACACAAAGAAAAAGACCAAACGTGGAGCCAATAGAAACAGTACGAACAGTTACAGCCTGAAAGGCCGTGACGCCATGTTTCTACCCAATCCTGTTTATACCTGTGAAGGTTTTGGGAAAGTGGTAATCTCTATCGAAGTAAGCGCTACCGGAAAAGTTGTAAAAGCCAATTTCAACAAAAAGCTATCCTCCACTACCAATCAGTGCCTCATTGATCAGGCTTTGGAATATGCAAAAATAAGCCGATTCTCTACGGACGCTTCTCAATTGGAACAGCTCGGTACCATCACGTACAACTTTCCCGGACAGCGATAATTAGTCTATAAGCCGGGAGAGGTCTTCGATGATATTCTCTCCTTTATCCTTGTTGTACCATACCTGAAGGTCTTTCTTGAACTCAGGGGTCAACATCCCATGCTCTTTCTTGAAGTCAGCTACCATGGCGGTGGCAATGGAAGGCCTGGGGCCCCAGTCGGCCACGACACCTCCGGCATCACGGTCAAACACAATGAGTTTGGGAATGGACATAGAACCATTGGTAAGGAAGGCATTCATCAATTCCGGGTTTTCGTCGCGTAGCACAACATTGAGGTTGATCCCGGGAGCCAGTTCGGCCAACTTATTCATGGCCGACATCGACTGGGCGGCATCGCCACACCAGCTTTCGGTAATGACCAGCCATTCCTGACTGCCTCCGAAGTTCTCGAACTTTTGGGTCACTGCGTCCGGGATACGGGTCGTTTTATCGAGGCGCTTCATGCGGGCGTTGTTCAACAACGTATATTGTGATAGGCTGGCGCTTTGTGAAAGCCCTGTACTGGTGCCCTCTTCCACATGATGAGCCATAAGATCTTTATACTCTTCATAGGTCATTGCCTTTTGCAGGCCTTTGATGACCAGATTATTTTTTTCTGTTTTTGTCAATTCTGCTACTTTTTCCATGGTGGATAAGACGTACTTTTTTTAAAAAACTTACTACTTTAGAATTCACTAAAAATGAGACCATGAAGCAAGAGCGATGCCATTGGGCTGGAAACGATCCGTTGTACATTGATTATCATGACAATGAGTGGGGTGTTCCGGTATACGATGACGATACTTTATTCGAATTTCTGATCCTTGAGACCTTTCAGGCGGGACTGAGCTGGATTACGGTTTTACGCAAACGGGAGAATTTCAGAAGGGCCTTTGACAACTTCGACTACAAGAAGATCGCCAACTACGGCGAAGCAAAGATAGCCTCACTACTGGAGGATGCGGGGATCATCCGGAACAAATTAAAAGTAAGGGCTACGGTCTCCAATGCACAGGCTTTTATGAAGGTTCAGGAAGAGTTCGGCAGTTTTAGTAAGTACATATGGGGCTTTGTAGATGGCAAGCCTATTAAGAACAAGTTTAAAACCCTGGCTGAAGTACCTGCAAATACTCCCCTAAGTGATACAATAAGTAAGGACTTAAAGAAACGCGGATTTAAGTTTGTGGGAACCACCGTGGTATACGCACATATGCAAGCCACAGGGATGGTCAACGACCACCTGGTGAATTGTCCGCAATACGATACAGTGTGCTAGTTTGTCCCGTTGGACATCGTAATGTACTTATTGGAATCGAGCTTAATATCCAGCGCCTTTAGGGTTTGCTTGTAGCGGAAGATCAGAATCTTATCCGAAGGCTTCTCGATCTCGAAGAGTGTTTCGAACCACTTCTTCGCCTTTAGGTATTCTCCCTGAAAATAGTAGCCGTTCGCCAGTTTCTTATACACATCGGGCGTGCCGTAACCTTCTTTTACCACTTGCTCATACACCTTAACTACATCAATATCCTTGTTAACGTCGGTTTTGGAAGTGGGTGATTGTGAAAATGTTGAAGTCGTTCCAAGGGCAAGGAACAAAAACATAAGTAGGGCGGTTTTTTTCATAGGGGATGTAGGGGTTTTTCTACACGCAATGTGCTAATTATCTGATTAAAAAGCAAATAAATTCGACGAAATACCTGTTTGTGAGAATTTTAGCATCCTTCTGTCAGTATTGAAAAACGTAGATAACCCCTATAAATTGTGATCTGCCAGGACATATATTCTTAAAAAAATACCGATCTTAGGGATATGATCATAATTGTCTTCAAGTATTCATGAGATCTGTACTATTCTTTTTGATTATACAATGCCTGGTTGGATTTTCCGGTCTTGCGCTTGCTCAAACATCGGAAAATAAGATTGTCCGGGGGCAGGTCACATTCCAGGATGTTCCGGTTCCAAATGTGAATATTGCCGTGGAAGGGACTTCCCGAGGGACCAGATCAGATATCGAAGGAAGATTTGAGATCAGGGTCGATGCGGGAAACGTCATTGCATTTAGCCATGTGGGCTTTAGATCTATTGAAATTGTTATTGAAGATACTACCGAAGTATTGAATATCGCCCTGGACGATTTTGTCAATGAATTAGACGAAGTGATCATCACCTCAAGAAAGGAGGTCAATCAGTTAGAGTCGTTCGAAGAGGCGATGTCCATAGAAATCAAAACCCCCAGCGGAACATTCAAACCTAAGGCGTTCTCTTCGGTTGTGCACTACGTTAGTAATAGCGAGTTAAAGCGTGTCGCGAGCCCAACGTTAGGAGATTTCCTGTACAACAGGTATGCCGGAGTAGATGCAGGAAGTCTGAGATATTTCGTTGATGGCATCCCATACTTTCAAGAGCCTGCTATTCCATACGGGCAAATAGTGCATATGTATGTCACTAAAGGCAGTGTTTTCATCCTTACGGAGAACGCCCCGGAACTGATACGGCTTAGACGGGAGAGGACTGCAGAGAAATTTCGCAATCAGAATTTCTACGCCAACGATGCAAGCAGTGTGACCCCCGAGGTATTATACTCAAGTGCCTATTCAGTTGTCATAAGAAATTTCAACAGTAAGGAAGAAGCTTTTGCCATATATACGAATCACCTTAGTGATCAAATCGAAGATTATCCGGACCATATTGCCGTAGCAAAAGAGTTCGCTTTCTACTACGAAGATGTAACGATGGCTACCGAAATATTAACAGCGCTTAGCCAACAGCATGCGAATCGACCTGATATACTAAAAGCAATCGCCTATCAATTACAAGCCCTGGGAAGCAGGAGGCAAGCCGTTCTTTTGTACGAGAAGATTGCCCGTCTCAGACCGGACTATGCTCAATCGTATCGGGATCTGGCAAATGCATATCACGAAAATGAGCAATTCAGACACGCATGGAGGTACTATATGGCCTACTTGCGGAAAGGAGGTGAAATGAATGACGAAGGGATAAGCGATATGGTGTATACAGAAATGGAGTACTTGTATTTTAACCGGAAAAATCAAACCGAAATTAAGGAGACCTTTGTTCCGAAGAGT
This sequence comes from uncultured Aureitalea sp., assembly GCA_964614415.1. Lineage (GTDB taxonomy): Bacteria > Bacteroidota > Bacteroidia > Flavobacteriales > Flavobacteriaceae > CAZTLE01. The sequence goes on from CAZTLE010000035.1 coordinate 22,340, forward strand.
GAGAATATTTATGATTCTCGAAAAGATATCCGTGTTGTTTTTGAATGGAACACATCGGAGGCCGAATTCGAATTGGAGTTTGTCAATCCCGGACAACGATCTTACCAGTTTGATCATAGCCTGGCGGGTAATCCTGACCTCATATCGGATGAAAAAACCAAAGGATATTCCAGTAAAGAATTTATTATCGACGATTTGGGCACCGGAGTATGGCTGGCAAATCTAAGCTACAAAGGCAATAAGACGTCGCAACCTACCTTTCTAAAAGCCGCTGTTTACTACGATTGGGGAAGTCCCAATCAAAGACAGGAAATCCGGATATATCAACTTCATGAACGTCGGGATAAACTACAGCTGTTTCGTTTTACGAATGAGACCCGGGAAACAGCGGGTCGCTAAGATATTAGGCAGTTGAATCAGTTCGTAAAAATTCCAAAAACACCTCCCTCGATATCTCCCGTGCCCCGAACCGCTCCAAATGCTCAGTGTATACCTGACAATCAATAAGTCGGTACTCTTGCTTCTGAAGATGGGTCACCCAATAGTGAAAACCCACCTTGGAGGCATCCCGTTCATGGCTAAACATACTCTCACCGCAAAACACTTTGAGTTCGGGCAGGTCGATTCCGTATAACCCTCCAACCAGCGTATCGTCACTCCACACCTCGACGGAAGTAGCATGCCCCACCTGGTGTAGTTCACAATAAGCAACGATCATAGCTTCGGTGATCCAGGTACCTTCCTGATCCCGGCGCGGAACAGTAGCACAGTTTCGGATTACGTCTTCAAAGCAAGTATTCACCGTCACTCTGAACTTATCCGACGCTACAGTACGTGCCAGGCTTTTGGATACCTTAAACTCGTCGGGAAACAGCACCATCCTGGGATCAGGACTCCACCAGAGTATGGGTTGTCCCTCCGAATACCACGGGAAAATCCCCGATCTATAGGCCAGCAAAAGGCGTTCGAGGGAAAGGTCACCACCCAGCGCAAGTAACCCGTCTTCCATGGCTTCGGAGGTGTCGGGGAACCATAATGATTGGTCTAAGAGGTACATTTTCAGAGGAAAATCGGAATGTTAAAAAGGGAAAAACGGTTTGAATTTCGAACTTTTTTTTGAACCTTTATATACTTTTTTGACACTAATATTTGTTCATCATTGTTTTATTGAGTTTGTCAATCAAGTAACCTTAACCACAAACTGACCTCGAACTGAGTTATTAACATGACTCCTTTCGAGGTTTTTCTTTTTAGACCAACAACAGTCCCAACAGGAATACAACGCATCCGATTCCCATAAGTAACAGAGTATACGGCAGGATTTCCTTCGCCTTTAATTTGGTGATCCCGAGCAAAGGCAGTGCCCAGAACGGCTGTAGCATATTGGTGATCTGATCGCCATAGGCCAAGGCCATGATGGCTTTGGGAAGAGGCACACCGAGTTTCAAAGCCGATTCGATCACAATAGGGCCTTGCACAGCCCATTGACCTCCGCCACTGGGAACAAAGATGTTCACCAATCCGGCACTGAAGAATGTGAAGATGGGCAAGGTCGTAGCATTGGCAATAGATACGAAGAAATCGGAGATCTGAACCACCATCCCGCTATCACGCATAATCCCCATAATCCCGAAATACAGCGGAAACTGAATTAAGATACCCGAAGCGCCCTTTATGGCTTCTTCCAAAGCATTTAAGAAGCTGGCAAAGCTACCGTGCAATACCAGTGCGAGTCCGAGCATAAAGAAGTTCAACAGGTTCGGAGTAATCGCCAAACTCCCCAGGGCACCGAAATACTGATAGAAGAAAGCGCCTAAGATCACCACGCCGAATCCGATTCCAAAGACACGTGACCGATCCACACGCTCGGCACCTTCAATAACGCCACTTCCGGTCGCGGGCCCTTTGTAGATGGGTAAATCGGTAGGTCGGGTTGGAACCTTCTTCCCCAAATAATAAAGGAACAGTGGTATGATCAGGAGCAATATACCGAACAGCACAAGGTTGAATCCGCTGAAAATGGTCTCGTTAAATGCGATAAGATCCGGTAACTGTTGTTGAAGTTCGGGGTCCCCTACTCCGCTCATAAGGCTTGCCAGGTGTCCTTCTTCCGATACTTTGAGCGGTGCCGATCCGCTAATTCCTCCGTGCCAGATCATCAGCCCTACGTAGCCCGCAGCACCCACCAGGGGATAATTGATCTTAAATCCCCGCAATTGAGCTGCCTCGGCCACCTTGCGGGCCATAATGGCACCAAAGATGAGTCCCAGCCCCCAATTGAAAAAGGAAACCAACATCGTGGTCAAACTCACTAAAAGTACTGCATTCGAAGTATTGCTCACCAGGCCCGTGAGTCGGGTGATGAGATAGTTCATGGGTTTGCTGAGCACCAAAATATGCCCCAGCACCAGGATGAGCATCATCTGGTAGGCGAATACAAGAAGCCCGTTATTCCAAACACCACTCTCCCAGTAGGAAAGGATATTCAAAAAGTGAGAGCCTTCCTCCGGTTTTTCAGTAATGAAATAGGCCAGAGCTATGGTAACCAGGGTAAGGATTACGGCTATGGCAAAGGGAGAAGGCAGAAAACGCTTAAAAAGCGTTTCTATGGTGCGGGTGATCTTCATGCCTCGAAAATAGGAAAAAGAGATCAATTAAGGCCTTTGCAATATCCTCTGTAAAAGCCTGGTTTCTTTAGTAGGTTTGTATCGGAGGTAACTCTAACAAATCTGTCCTCAGTAAGAATAAGAGTATCCCCGACAAATTCGGGAATGATGTCCTCAGAGGTAATTAAAAGTGTATCTGCTTTTCGCGTCCAGCTCCCTTTTTTAAATGTTGTAGCTCCAAAGAAACCCACATGGCTATACTCAAAGTCTCCGGATTCTCGAAAAACGATTCTCCCGGTGTTCATTGTTCCCTCATAACAACCTCTGTAAACAACCTTGCTAAGGTAATACTCGGGAGACATCCACTTCGGGGAGACTTTGACAAGCACGAGCGTTGTAATACACAGAATTGCAGGAATAAGATAGACTTTCCTGGCTGATTTCCAGTTCTTTCTAAGCTTAACCAGAACATGAATAGTGAAGACAATGTTGGCAAGAAGTAAGAGAAGTATAAAACTAAGCAGCACCACAGGCGCCCATTCGGAAATCTGTTGCCAGTAGTACTCTCCGAAGCAAAGCACCAGTAATGGAATAGTTAGGCTGAGTGCAACAATGATCTTACGTATGCTCAAGAAATCGTGTTTCTTTACACAACGCTAAAGTCTTTACAAGCGTATTTGTGAAGATTATTGATTTTAAGAGATCCCTCCTGGCGTCGGGATTAGTTCAACTGTCTGTTTTCAGTGCGCCAGGGCTTCTGAAAACAGCGTTTCACTAAAACGGCAAGTCGTCATGATCCTCCTCGTTAAAATCGGTCGCAGGTTCAAAGGCATCGGCCGGAGGTACGGGTGGCATATCACCTGCAGGTGCAGCATCGAGGTTTTCAATGCGCCATCCGCTAATGGAGTTG
>CAZTLE010000036.1:0-25284 GCA_964614415.1 uncultured Aureitalea sp.
ACCTCCGGTAATCAGCCGGAGGTCATTCATCAATCAAAAAACGAACAGTTATCTTTTAACTGTTTGTTATTGTTACCGGGCTATTAACCCAGATATGTCTTAAGGATCTTGCTTCTTGAGGTGTGTTTCAACCTGCGGATCGCTTTCTCCTTGATTTGTCGTACACGCTCTCGTGTAAGATCGAAGGTTTCTCCAATCTCTTCAAGCGTCATGGGATGCTGATCACCCAAACCGAAATACAAACGAATTACGTCTGCCTCTCTTGGGGTCAATGTTTCCAATGCACGCTCAATCTCTGTACGAAGTGACTCGTGAAGCAGGCTTCGGTCCGGGTTAGGGGACTCACCACTTCGAAGTACGTCGTACAGGTTGGAATCCTCACCCTCTACGAGAGGAGCATCCATCGAAACATGACGTCCGGAATTCTTCATGGATTCCTTTACGTCATTGATCGTCATATCCAGTTCCTTGGCAATCTCCTCAGCAGAAGGAGGACGCTCATGCGCTTGCTCAAGGAAGGCAAAAGTCTTATTGATCTTATTAATGCTTCCGATCTTGTTCAACGGAAGACGAACAATACGCGACTGCTCGGCCAACGCCTGAAGGATCGATTGACGGATCCACCAAACCGCATACGAAATGAACTTAAACCCACGGGTTTCGTCAAAACGTTGTGCTGCTTTTATGAGTCCCAGGTTTCCTTCATTAATAAGGTCGGGGAGGGTCAATCCCTGATTCTGGTACTGCTTTGCTACAGAAACCACGAATCGGAGGTTCGCCTTCGTCAACTTCTCCAACGCACGTTGATCACCTGCCTTAATTCGCTGCGCCAATTCCACTTCTTCATCAGCAGTGATCAGGTCCACTTTTCCAATTTCCTGGAGGTATTTGTCCAGGGAAGCTGTTTCCCGGTTGGTAACCTGCTTTGTAATTTTAAGTTGTCTCATCTAAGTATCTCCTATTTAAAAAGTTTTACTTGTTCATTAGTTATACGTAAAATGTAGGTTAAATGTTACAAGAGTTCCATTATTTTTTCCAATAACACTAAAGGGATGTTGTTTTAGCGGCATTTTGTTTAACGCCACTCCGCTATTCATCAGTGTTTTAGGTATTTTTTGGAGGGAAAGCAAAAATTCTGTAATTCTTTTTGCTCTTCATACATATTTGTCGCAAAAAAGAGGCAATCGTAACACTTTATTGTCAATTCTTCAAAGTAAAAAGAGGCCGCTCAAAGCGACCCCTTTCTATCAATTATTAATAATAATGAATAATAGCAATAAGAATAAGTAATAACAATAAGTAATAAAAACAGTTATCGTTTATTCCTTAATGAACTTTCGGGTTACCACTATTTCTCCCGAAGAGATTCGAATAAAATAGGTGCCCGAAGCCAGTTGCGTAACATCGATACTGTTGGATTTTCCACCCTGAATGTGTTTCACCAATGTTCCATACATGGAGAATACCTTGATATCATCAATGGTCTTTCCACGGGAATCGATACCTAATCGTGTTTGTACAGGATTCGGATAGATTCTGAAATCATCAATGGATTCATCGCTAAGGTCATGTGTAACGATCTGCGACTTGGAAGCATCTACACAGAAGTTGGTCACCTCGGAAGCACCGAAGTCACCTCCGGTAACAATCACACCCACGGAGCTTTCCAATGTATAGGATCCGTTTCCGAAGCCACAGCAAATACCGTCACCGAAAGAATCCGTAATGGTGAAGGTATAATCGCCTGAAGCAAGTCCGTTGATGTTCTCAACTACTGTAGAACCGTCCGGGTTGGCTGTTGAATAGCTATTAGAAGCCACAGTAGTTCCACCGGAATTCTGTAAGGTCCAGGCTGTTTCTTCGGGATAGTTATCCAACACTATGGTCAGGGTTAGGTCAGCGGCAGCGCAGTTGTTGCCTGCTCCTCCTGTACTTAATGAAACATCATCGATGGCGATATCCGCCTGCCAGGTTCCTCCCGTAATACGGTTGAATCGCAATTGTACAGAACCGCCCAAGTAGGCAGCCAGATCTACGTTAACGCTGTTCCACTGATTTCCCTGGTTTCCTGTCTGACTCCAGATAGACGTCCAGGTACTACCGTCATCGTCTGAGGCTTCCAACGCAATGCTTCCCATGTCATTCGATCCAAACATATGGTATTGGAACGAGAAGGTCACCTGCGATTCTCCGCTCAGGTCATAACAAGGAGAGTTGATGATCGCTTGCTTATTAGGATAACCGGTTCCGTTACCGGAAGCTTCCACATAGATGTAGAACGTACCTTCTGCAGCAGAAGATGGCCCCGTATTGTTGGACGGAGTTCCTGCGGAATCTACCGTCCAGTTGAGATCATCTCCGGTAGCCTGTGTCCAGTCACCTATGGATCCTTCAAATCCCTGGGTGTACGGATAGGAAGTAATTCCTCCGGTACAACCACCGGCACTGTTTGTGGTTACATTCACTGTGTTACTTTGAGCCGACTCGTTTCCGGCAGCGTCAGTGGCAATTACATAGAAGCTATAAGAAGTAGCCGCACTTAGACCGCTTACTGCAAATGTTGTAGATGCGGTCGTTCCAATCACAGACCCGTCCTGATACACATCATATCCGGTAACACCGACATTGTCGGTAGAAGCGGTCCAGGAAAGGTCGGTGCTTGTTGTAGTTGTATTGGATGCCGACAAGTTAGTCGGAGCGGTTGGTGGTTGAGTATCGCCACCACCGGTAGTCGAAAGACTTACATCATCTATGGCAATATCAGCCTGCCAGGTGCCTCCGGTGATTCGGTTGAATCGCAATTGTACCGAAGCCCCCAGATAGGCCGCCAGATCCACATTTTGGGAATTCCACTGATTCCCCTGGTTTCCGGTCTGACTCCACAAACTCGTCCAGGTACTTCCATTGTCCGTGGATGCCTCGAGGGCAATAGACCCCATGTCGGCAGCACCAAACATATGGTACTGGAATGAGAACGTGGCCTGGGTTTCACCACTTAGGTCATAACAAGGCGAGTTGATAAGCGCCTGTTTGTTGGGATACCCGGTTCCGTTACCGGAAGCCTCTACATAGATATAAGAGCTGCCTTCAACGGCAGATGATGGTCCTGTATTGTTGGAAGGTGTTCCTCCTGAGTTCACAGTCCAATCAAGATCATCACCGGATACCTGACTCCAGTCTCCAATGGATCCTTCATATCCTTGTGAGTAAGGGTAGGAAGCAATTCCTCCCGTACAGCCACCACCGGTTGTTCCGGTAGACAATCCAATGTCGTCAATGGCGATATCCGCTTGCCAGGTTCCTCCGGTCACCCGGTTGAACCGCAGCTGAACACCTGCGCCAAGATAGGCTGCCAGGTCTACATTGACCGTATTCCACTGGTTACCCTGGTTTCCTGTTTGACTCCAGATAGAAGTCCAACTGATTCCGTTGTCATTCGAAGCTTCCAGGTTGAAAGTCCCGAAGTCCGCAGCACCGAACATATGGTACTGGAAAGAGAATGTGGCCTGTGAAGCACCACTAAGGTCGTAACAGGGCGAATTCAAAATCGCTTGAATATTCGGGAAGTTTGGCGAACTTGCCTCTACATACACATAGAAGGTGCCTTCCGCTGCTGCCGAAGGTCCTGTGTTATTCGAAGGGGTTCCGCCTGAATTGATCGTCCAGTCGATATCATCTCCGGTATCCTGTGTCCAGGCTCCCAAAGTGTTCTCAAATCCTTCCGAATAGGGGAAGGAGGAAATACCGCCTGTACATGCCGAAGCAGCCTGGGTAGTCACATTGGCCGCATTACTGACACCTGATTGATTTCCGGCGGCGTCTCTTGCTCTTACAGTAAAGACATAGGAAGTTGAAGGTGTTAGTCCGGTAGCCGTGTACGTCGTTCCGGTCGCAGTGGCGATCACACTACCGTCGCGCAATACATCATACCCCGTTACTCCTACGTTATCTGTAGAGGCATTCCAGGAAAGATCTGTAGTGGTGGCTGTAGTGTTCGAAGCCGACAGGCCGGTTGGTGTTGTTGGTGGCTCCGTATCGCTTGAACCGGAACCAAGTCGGAAGGCAGCTACGTGGCTCTTTCTAACGTTGTTCGGTCCCTTCATATATTCTCCGATATGCCAGAACGTGAGATCATCGGTAGGATCCACCGTGAGTTGAGCATAGTCTCCGTAACGTCCGTCGCTTCGGTTATTCTGGCTGTCACCATCCACAATAGCCTGCTCGGCTAGGGTCATGGTTCCCAGTGGGTCGGTCGCTAATCGACCGGTGTATCTCAACGATGTAAATACAGTGGTACTTACAATAGTGTACGCCAGACCTATATTTCCCTGGGAGTCCATACCTATACTTCCGCAGAAGGCGCTGTGGCCATTGGGCTGGGTATACGTACCCTCCTGGTAAATGGTCCAGGGTTGGCCATCCGCAGTTTGACGTAATTCATACCATCGGATACCGGCTACACTATCGGTTCCGGTAATGTCGACCACAAAATTCATTACGGCCGAATTATGTGTGCCGAAACGTCTGTATTGTGTCATGTACATCATGGTGGCCTGAAGCGCGTCGATATCCGGTCCGTTGCCCGGCTCATCCAGGTTCTGGAAGGAACCGCCATCGAATACACTATCGAATGGTGCTGTATTAATGATCTGCGGTGCGGAGATAGAAGAGTTGGCCGGAGTATTCCAGTCTACGCTAACATCCCATACCTTAAGGTGATCGGTGGATATACCGGACCAGCTGTCATCCTGGAGATAGACTATAGGATGAGGTACCCCGACAGGAGGCAAAGAAGGTCCGTTAACATTAAAGCCTCCCGGGCTGTAGAATCCGTTGTTTTGTGCGCCGGGTAGTGGGAAACCGATTAGCTGGGCATTGGGATTTCCAACCAGCATTTCGTCTCTTTCAACGGCATAGACTACCTCACTGGTCTGAATTGATCCCTGATCTTTGTTGGCTGTAATGTAATAGCCATCACTCCAAACCGAGAGTTTTTCGTAATCCGGAAAAGTACCTGTGTTGAATCGGTAGGTATACCATCCGTCATTCACAGGATCGGGTCCCTGTCCAACTGCAATTAGAAACCCGTTGGGGGTGTTACTGAACTCCATAATGATAAAGCGATCGGCATATCGATCGTACACCACCACGGGATCTCCGAGCGTTTCACCGGGAAATAATGTTCCCAGCGACGCTTCCGGTACCAAAACATTTCCGTTCCGGTCCAGAATTCCAAAGCCCGAATTAAACGCATACACATAATGGTTAGGTCCGATGGCCCCGGTGGGGTCGTTTAGCACCGTACCCTGGTGTGCAGGAAAGGAAGCAATGGGAGCACGCCCGTTCATGGTTTGGGCATTGCGCTGCTGTTGAATTAGCGGATCTTCACCGGCCGGAAGTCCGGTTCCCGGAACATAGGTGTTGCTACCGCGTCTTTTCGGAGGAGCTACGTCTTCCATACCCCTGGCCGAAATAATGTTGTCCATGGATGACAGCGCTGGAATTTCTCGCATGTACGCGGCCTGCGAAAAGGAAGTGGGTCGCATCGCCCCGTCTTGTGCATAGAAGGTTAGTCCGCATACCAGGCATGCGAACGTCATAATGACTTTCTTCATAGGTTGATAGTTTAATGGTTAATAAATAACACGGGGAGCCTAAAATTAACTCTTTTGTCAGAAACAACCTACCGAAAGTGTGAAATTGTTAATAAAATCTTAATGAAAGAAAGAATGCCTTTTCAGAACATTTTTTTGCGCGTCGGGAAACAAAAAAGACCGCAGTTACTGCGGTCTTTTTATGGGAGTTGATATCCCATTCATCTAAACAACTAAACTATAAAATGAAACAATCGCCGAAATACTATTTATTATTTTGTACAAGGCTGTCTTTGGTAGCTTCCTTTTGCTCTTTGCTCACCTTGTTGTTTGACTTCGTGTTCCTGTTTAAAATGCTGTCGATAACTGCCTTTTCGGTAGTTTCCAGCTCACTTTGATTTTCACTGTTATAGTAGTGATATCGGGTAGTAACCTCGCTACCTTCTTCAATACTTCGAGTAAAGCTGGGATCGGGAACTTCGTTCGAAGCGTCCGTCTCTGTCGTGGAGATCACAAATTCAATGTTGGACCCGGCCTCCGAATCGTCCGGATCAGGATCCCCGGATACGAGAATCGTTTTGTCCGATTCGCTCGTGCCGGACGCATTTTGTATGGAGTCTAAAATGACGGTGTTTTCGGTGGGAGGTACATCCGTAATGGTCGAATTAACCTCATCCTGTGAACCTTGTCCGCCACTCATCGCAAAGAACAGAACCGGAACGGTGATACCGGTGAAACCGAGAAATAACAGGAAAAATATTTTTCGCCTGCGCCTTCGGTCCAACGAGTGCTGCACCCGATCCCACAGGCCGTCGTTCGGTGACCTGTGCGCTGTCTCGAGCTGCTCTTTTATAAAATTACCTAAATCGTTTTCTGGTGTCATGGAGATGCCATTTGGTTTTGGTTTTGCATGGTTTGCAAGATCTTTTCTTTCAGCAGTGCCTTTGCCCTGTGAAAGTTGGATCGGGAAGTTCCCTCGGAAATATCCAGCATACCGGCTATTTCCTTGTGAGAGTACGCATCTAATTGGTACAGATTGAAGACCAGTCGGTACTGATCGGGCAATTCCTGAATGCTTCTAAGAATATCATCCAGAGAAACCCCCGATTCGCGCCAGTTAATCGGGTCTTCATCAGCCAAGTTATCGTTCAAATTATATGGGGTCGATTTGTTGTGTTTGTATTTGTCAATGGCCTTATTGATGGTAATTCGTTTCATCCAGCCTTCAAAGGAGCCTGTGCCTTTGTATTTTTTGATGGTTTGAAAGATGGTCACAAAAGAGTCGTGCAAATTGTCCTCGGCCTCGGCTTCGTTCCGGCAATATTTCAACGAAGTTAGATACAATTCGTCCTTGAATCTCTCAAACAGCAGGCCCTGAGAGACGCGATCATTTTTTTTGCAGGATGCTATGAGCTCCGTTATTGTCAAATACCAATTGGTTTTATGTTCCTATACATCACAAGGGATGGCCCGAATGATTATGGAAAGATAATAGATTAATCCTGTTCCTTCATCCTCTGCCCGCACATAGATTATTTGTGGATTCTCGACATTCATGTACGGGCTTGACAGAGGATTTACGTTGTTGTTTGCGTCTTCCTGAGTGAGGTGGAAACTAACCAAAAGGTCAGTTGGCTGTCCGTCTACAAATGGCAGGAAGCACTCAATGTAGCTATCCAGCGGGAAGAAGGCCGTTCCCGATCCGGAAATCTCGCATTGCTCAAAGTCATACTGTTGGCAGCCGGAAGGGCATTGCTTTTCAATTATAACCGTTACATCACCCTGACTCAATTCCATATGATCATCATCGGGTATTACTACACGCCAATCAAAATTCCAGTCGGCTGCCACCGGGGAGCCATCAACGAGATTGATGTTTAAGTGGAGTTCGTCTTCTATATAATATGTGATCCAGGTACCATCGAATACATTGTTGTCTAAGAAATATCCTACCACGCCTATTTCACTTACGTCAAAATAAGAACCTTCATAGTCCGTATTTCCACCCGTTACCGAAGTGACTTGCCAGATGCATTCTTCCAGCAGGTTGTTGCAATACCCTAGCAGTTCGTCGCGCAGACAGAGATCTATAGCTGCTTTGAGTTCTTCGTTATTAGTAACTTCAAAAATCTCACCGTTCGCCAACGTACTGGTAATAGGATAACTAACGCTGATAGACTGCTCCGGGGGTATACTCGCAAGGAAGGCACTGAATTCCTGGTCACTGTTAATGACCTCGGCGTCCAGAATTTCCAGTTCTTCGTCGAAGATAAAAACGGTAAAGGCATATTGAAAGTCAATGCAAGCGACCTGATCCTGACTCGGGTCACCGGCTATGCCTTGCAGGAGTCCGTATAACTCTGAGTTCACTTCAATAACATTGGAAAGATCGATAACCGCTTCCCCAACCGGTTCGTTCTCACAGCTCACAAAAAAGAGGCTGGTGATCAAAGTACAAACGAATAGAATCTTCTTCATTTTTTCAGAATATTTACCCTATAGTCTGTGAAACTTTAAAACGTTGCGCAGGAAGGATCTTTTTTTTTGAAGTGTCTGATCAGGGCTCACCTAGTCCCTCTAAGGTTATACAACCACCCAGTAATTGAATTTGGGAATCCATATGTGCCCATAGGTCTTTATCCTCCAATTCCTGTAGTGTGTAGTTTAATTGTAATGCCGTAAAGACCTCACTTGACGCGTGATCAATGCCATTAGCGATATCGTCGCAATGAAGTTTTAGTAGATAATGAGAGAGGTATTGTACGGCAAGTTCACGTACCCTACGCCCTACGTTGGAGTGATAGTTGGGCGTGGAGACTATCCATTCGTCAAAAGTGGCAGGGTCAAGGAACAATTCATGGGTTGGAATTACATTCGAGTATTTGAATAGTTTGTTATAGGGGTCATCTCCATGGGAAAGATATTTGTCTATACTAATAAAATGCGGGAATGAATGCCCTTTGTGATATGGGTCACATGGAATGTTCATGAGTCGCAGGATACCTTTTAAAAAACCCGATGTGCCATGACAGGCAGACGATCTGTGCGAAATTCCGGGTGTGGTGCCGCTTAGATCCGGAGTTCCGGAAATTATGCGTTCAATGGGAGGATATCCCTTGTATTGCCACTGGTTGTTTACATTCCATGTTTTAAAGGAGCCGTGGTAATGAACCAGGTTTTCTTTACACCAGTCGAGTACATTGATAATGGAAGCTTCGTGCGTATCTGCGATAAAGTCCTGCTCCAGAATGAATGGAAAGATACGGGATGGATCTCCACAGGTGATGCTTCCATGTTTGGAGAACCAATGGCGCAAATTGAAATCGCCAATATTCGTTCTGTCGAACAGGGAAGAACTATCCAGTAGATTCTTTAGCTCTACCTCTGAAAACTGAAGTAGTGACCAGGGTACGGTTTGCTTCACTTCAATTACGAGGGAATGGGCTACATAGGAGATGTAATAGTCCCATGCCTCGGAATCTAAAAAGTGTGTTGCCGGTTTGTCATTATCATCCGGGATCACGGCCAGCGTTGGGACTTCCGGTAAATTGAGCATTTCACCGTCATACAACTGCTGAAATCGTTGAGCAAGCTGATCTTTCTGTTCGGTAGTCCAGTTTTTATAATTAATGAAGGTATCCAGTTCTGCCTCCCAGTTTATGGCGGCCATAATGCCGGGACGCACCACAAGCCAGAAATCCAATGGAAATGGCAACCTGGGATACCCCAATTCGCCTTCTCCGGCGGGATGGAGTTTGTCTGTGATGAACTTTTTCGTGGTGCTGTCGTACGATACTTTCTTCTGGTCCCTTAAAAAAGAGGCCAAATAGTAAAGTTCTTTTTCATATAAGTGATCCAAAACAGCTTTTTTGGAGCCATCTGCAAAGTAAATGTGAAGCTCCGGACGGCGCTTGCGGCTTTTCTTGACCTTGTAATAGGAAATACGTCTGGAAGCCATAGGTCATTCGTTTTCCCCCGTAGGCTCCAGTCTGGAAGTGGCAATAGTTCCTGTTCGCATATTAAAACTAAGCGGACGTTCGTTGCGTAAAATATCGGTTATGAACATGGCTTCTTCCAAAGGAAGGTCACGAAGGGTCTTAACATCCCGGTTTCTTAGGTACAGGTAGAATGTAGTTCCCCGGGTAATTTGATGTTCAATGCGGTAGTAGACAATTTCAATTTCTTCCATACTATACTGGTTGCTTCTTAAAAGGTAGTAATAATTCTGAAAATCAATCAGATAGCCGAAAACAAAAAACCCGCTCAAATTTGAGCGGGTTTGTTATAGGACGTTTATTTAGTCTCTTTTCTTATCTCGGTTGCGATTGTCACGACCTCGGTTATCCCGGCCGCGGCCTCCGCCACCCTTGTTGTCTCTTCGCGGGCGATCTTTATAACCTTCCGGTTTTGGCAAGAGCGCTTTGCGGGACACTTTCTCCTTTCGGGTTCTTGGGTCTACGCCAAAGTATTTCACATCGAGCACATCACCGAGGTTCACCACATCGGTTACGTTTTCCGTGCGTTCCCAGGCAAGTTCGGACACGTGAAGAAGGACTTCGTTTCCTGGAGCCTCAAGGTATTCCACCACGGCTCCGAAATCCAACAGCTTGATCACTTTCACCTCGTATACACTTCCTACTTCCGGTTCGAAGGTAAGCGCTTCGATACGCTTCAGTACCATGTCAATTCCGTCCTGATTGGTTCCCAGGATCTCAACAATACCTTTGCCATCTTCTTCATTGATAACAATGGTTGTTTCGGAAAGCTTCTGAAGCTCCTGAATAACTTTTCCACCAGGTCCGATAAGGGCTCCAATGAACTCTTCCGGGATCGTAGTGTAAACGATCTTCGGTGCATGTGGCTTCACATCCGGTTTTGGCTCTGCAATCGCATCGGTAAGTTTCTCAAGGATATGAAGACGTCCGTCACGCGCTTGTTTCAGGGCGCTGATCAGGATCTCGTAACTCAATCCTTTGATCTTGATATCCATTTGACAGGCGGTAATACCGTCGGCAGTACCGGTTACTTTGAAGTCCATATCTCCAAGGTGGTCTTCATCACCGAGGATATCACTCAGTACGGCATAATCGGTACCGTCACTGATAAGTCCCATAGCAATTCCACTTACCGGCTTTCTTAACTGAACTCCAGCATCCATCAGGGCCATGGTACCGCTACAAACGGTGGCCATGGATGAAGATCCGTTGGATTCCAACACTTCACTTACCACACGAACAGTATAAGGACAATCGTCCGGTATCATGCCTTTTAGGGCGCGCTGCGCCAGGTTTCCGTGTCCTATTTCCCTACGGGAAGTTCCGCGTAGCGGACGTGCTTCTCCGGTAGAGAACGGCGGGAAGTTGTAATGCAGGTAGAATTTTTCTTCACCCTGAAGGGTTGGAAGATCAATAATATTTGCCTCTCTGGAAGTTCCCAGGGTTACTGTGGCCAACGCCTGCGTTTCACCACGTGTGAAAACAGAAGAACCGTGGGTAGAAGGAAGATAATCCACTTCGCACCAGATCGGTCTGATATCGGTTGTCTCTCGTCCGTCGAGACGAATACCTTCTTTTAGTACAAGAGCGCGAACGGCTTCTTTGTGTGCTTTTCTGAAGTACTTGGAAACAAGATCGCCAATTTCTTCCAGTTCTTCTTCGGTGAACATGGCCTTTACCTCATCTTTCACAGCTGAGAAGGCTTCACCGCGTTCCTGCTTAGAGCTTCCTTGTTTGGCGATGTCGTAGCACTTGTCGTACGCGGCATCCCAGATTTTCTTTTCAAGTTCCTCATCTTCCGGCTCTCCTTCGTACTCGCGGGTTTCTTTCTTACCAACCTGGTCTACCAGTCGTAACTGCGCGGCACATTGGAACTTAATGGCTTCGTGAGCAAATTTGATGGCATCGGCCATTTCCTCTTCGGAGCACTCTTTCATCTCTCCTTCCACCATGGCTACGCTATCCTGAGAAGCTCCGACCATAAGGTCGATATCTGCCTCGTCCAACTGCTCACGGCTGGGGTTGATAATGAATTCACCGTTTACACGGGCTACACGTACTTCAGAAATAGGATATTCGAAAGGAATATCACTCAGCTGAATGGCCGTAGAAGCAGCCAAACCTGCCAGGGCATCCGGCATTACGTCATCGTCGTGAGACATAAGCTGGATCATCACCTGTGTTTCACAGTGATAATCCTTGGGGAATAATGGTCGCAATACGCGGTCCACCAATCGCATGGTTAGGATCTCTTCGGTACTGGGTCTTGCTTCCCGCTTAAAGAACCCACCGGGATAGCGTCCCGCTGCGGCAAATTTTTCGCGATAATCCACAGTAAGTGGAAGGAAGTCAACAGGACTGGGATCTTTGGCGGAAACAACGGTACAAAGCAACATGGCTTTTCCCATTTGTACTACCACAGAACCATCGGCCTGTTTGGCTAATTTTCCGGTTTCGATAGTAATTTCCCTACCGTCACCAAGGTCTATGACCTCTTTAAATGTTTTAGGTATCATTTGTTTTTCAGTTTCAACATACTCCGAAGCGAAGTCTTTAGGCCTTCGTAGCCAGGCTACTTCGGTGAAGAAGGCTGACGCAGGAGTATCTTGCTGTTTCTAATGGTCGTTATCCGGTTTTCGGATAAAAGTTGTGTTGTTGTGGTGACCAATGAAAAACTAAGGGTAGCTTTTTCTATTCAGAATTGCTTCTGAAGGCAATTTATGCTTCCGTCCGTTACTAAACCTAAACTGACGGATATAAAGAAGGGGCATAAAGCCCCTGTTTCTTATTTTCTCAATCCTAATTCTTTGACGATCGCACGGTATCTCATAATGTCTTTCTTCATAAGATAATCCAACAGTGAACGTCTTTTACCTACCAATTTTACCAAAGAACGCTCGGTGTTGTAATCCTTGTGATTGTTCTTAAGGTGTTTTGTAAGGTGATCGATACGGTGTGTGAACAGGGCAATTTGTCCTTCGGGAGAACCGGTGTCGGTCTCACCTTTACCGTGTTTTTTGAAAATTTCTTTCTTTTTGTCTGATGTTAAATACATGCCAATATTATTAAAATGATTTTTATGTATTGATTACCAGGGATGAAGTCCGTTTGATAATCAGGCTGCAAAGATACCGTTTTTTAAAGAATCCCAAAGCGTTCGGTATTATTTTATGGTTTGTGGTTTGAAAATTCAAATCTTAATAATAGGTTGTTCCTTATTTACACTGAATACTGCAACTTTTTACCGCCTACTTTGATTTAGTTACAGGTTGCAGGTTTCAAGCACAAGTCTCTTCTCCCTTATCTATTTTCTCTGTTCTATGTTCATGGTTAAAGGTTTGGCGGAATTTCTTACCGAAAGAAAGCAACAGCAAGAGTGAGATATCCCGGACAATCCTTGCTATCCCCAAAGAAAAGGGCTTGTCTATTGAATATTGTATCCGGTTTTAAGACCGATCTTTTTCTGATTTCTGAACCTTGATTTTATTCGAATCGTCGGCAAAGCACTATAGATCAGTCCATTATGCTCTATTCTCAAAAAATGTTAAAGGACTATTAAACCTTTTCCATGTCCTGTAGTCATAGAACCGTGAACCTTTAAATTCAAACATTATGAAACCAAATTTTATGAAAACAGGTATGATGGTATTGGCAGCGACCTTTTTCCTTTTTACTTCTTGTAGCAAAGACGAGAGCACCGATGAGCCAACCAACGACACCAGTGTTGAGTTAACCGCCGAAGATTCCAAACAAGCCGCTGAGGCCGAGGAGACGGCAGATCGCGTATACGACATTGTCGAGTCTGCTTACGTCGAACTGGAAGAAGGAACCCGCACCGAAAGCTTCTTCTCAGATTGTGTTACGATCACCATTTCTTCTGAAAACGGTGTTTTCTTCGTGACCCTTGACTTCGGACTTGGATGTGAACTGCCCAATGGTAACATTCTATCCGGTAAGATTAATATTACCTACGGCCCGCCTCAAAACGGTACAGTGACCATTACCTACACTCTCGAAGACTTTACTTTCAACAACAAAGAAGTAGCCGGAGGAGCCACTGTATACAGACAGCGCGAGAACCCGGCCGGGAACCCCGAATCCATTGTGAACAAAGACCTTTTGATAACCTTCCCTAACGGACTTGTAGTATCGGTAGATGCCGTGAAAAGCTTTGAGTGGATAGAAGGTGTAGGATCAGGCACCTGGATGGATAACGTATACCTCGTGACCGGTAACCGCACTATCGAAACCAACAATGGCTTCTCTCATTACGGTATTGTAGTTGAACCGCTGCGCAGAGAAGCTACCTGCCAATGGTTTGTTAGTGGAACTATCGAGATTACACGAAACGGAAACATGGGAGTTCTCGACTTCGGAGACGGTACTTGTGACAACCTAGCCACGTTGACCGTGAACGGAAACGAGATCACCATTGTCTTAAACTAGTAGTAAATACGGTTTATTTTAGGTAGATGAAGTCGTTGGTCGTATGGCCAACGGCTTTTTTTATGCTGTTTTTTCTCTCAGCGGCCGGTTGAGAATAAGATCCAAATACAGGTTGATCTTACGCTTCAGGTCCTTGCGGTGACTAATGAAATCAAGGAAACCGTGATCCAGAACAAACTCAGCCGTCTGGAAACCTTCGGGAAGTTCTTTCCCCGTGGTATCGCGAACAACGCGTGGACCTGCAAAACCGATCAGAGCACCCGGTTCGCTAATATTGATATCTCCCAACATGGCAAAGGAAGCTGTTGTTCCACCGGTGGTGGGATCGGTACACAATGAGATATAAGGTATCCTTGCCTTAGCGAGCTGGGCCAGTTTGGCACTGGTCTTTGCCAATTGCATCAAAGAAAGGGCGGCCTCCATCATACGGGCACCCCCGCTCTTGGAGATCATCAGGAAAGGAATCTTTTTCTTCAGCGCATAATCGGCGGCACGAGCGATCTTTTCGCCCACAACACTTCCCATAGAACCTCCAATAAAAGAAAAATCCATACAGGCGATCACCAGATCTTCCCCCATGGATTTTCCAACAGCCGTGCGGACGGCGTCTTTAAGTCCTGTTTTTTCCTGCGCCTGTTTGAGGCGATCGGAATACTTTTTATTGTCTTCAAATTTCAAAGGATCTTTAGAAACCAAGTCCTTGTCGAGTTCTTTGAATTTATTTTCGTCAAATAAGATCTCGAAATACTCTTTGCTGCCTATGCGGACGTGATATCCGTCTTCCGGACTTACATAAAAGTTCTTTTCGAGTTCTTCAGAATCTACAATCTTTCCGGTAGGGGATTTATACCAGAGTCCCTTCGGAACATCTTTCTTTTGTTCCGTAGGGGTTTGAATTCCTTTCTTTGTACGTCTAAACCAAGCCATAGTGTGTGTTAGATTTGTTAGTTTTCCGGGGAGGAGTAAGGAAAATTACAAAGTATTTACGTTGTTGAGATCTTCAAACGCTTTTTCAAGCCGTTTTCTGAAAGTGATCTCTCCTTCACGTAGCCACTTTCTGGGGTCGTAGTACTTTTTATTGGGAATGTCATCTCCGTCAGGATTTCCTATTTGGGTTCGGAGATAATCGATGTTATTCACCATATAATCCCGAATTCCTTCATTAAATGCAAACTGAAGGTCGGTATCAATGTTCATTTTTACCACTCCATAACCGATAGCCTCTCGAATTTCTTCAACCGTAGAACCGCTACCGCCATGGAATACGAAATCAATAGGGTTATATCCCGTATTGAATTTCTGCTGAACATATTCCTGGGAATTTTTAAGAATCTTGGGAGTTAACTGCACATTACCCGGCTTGTATACGCCGTGCACATTTCCAAAAGCAGCCGCCACAGTGAACTGATCGCTCACTTTCATTAGCTCCTCATAGGCATACGCGACTTCTTCAGGCTGTGTATACAAACGGGAGGTATCCACATCGGTATTGTCTACGCCGTCTTCTTCCCCTCCGGTAATACCCAATTCGATCTCCAGGGTCATGCCCATCTTGCTCATACGTTCCAAATACCGCTTGCAAATGTCTATGTTCTCTTCGATCGGTTCTTCGGAGAGGTCTAACATGTGCGAACTGTACAACGGACTTCCGGTGCGCTCAAAGTGCGCTTCTCCGGCATCCAGCATGCCATCTACCCAGGGTAGCAATTTCTTAGCACAGTGATCGGTGTGCAAAATTACCGTAGCACCATAGGCTTCCGCCATTTGATGGATGTGCATGGCACCTGCTACCGCACCGGCAATGGAGGCCTTCTGCCCATCATTAGACAAGCCTTTTCCGGCATTGAAATGGGCACCGCCGTTAGAAAATTGTATGATGACCGGTGCGTTGAGGGCTTTCGCCGTTTCGAGCACCGTATTGATACTGTTGGATCCTACTACATTCACTGCAGGCATGGCAAAGCTCTTTTCTTTAGCCAATTTGTGAATTTCCTGCACGTTTCGACCGGTAGCAACTCCGGGGGTTATAGAATGACTCATTGGTGTTTTTTAATTGGTTAGCAAAAATAGTAATTTTTGATTGTTTAGAAGGGGTAGTTGATCCCTATGTTGTATACCGCATTGGCAAAATTGTAATCCTTGAACCAGCGTTCTCCAATAGGCCTGGCCGGATTATGGGTCTTGAATCCCACGTCAAAACGAAGTACGAAAATTCCGAAGTCATATCGAAGTCCCACTCCTGACGCCACTGCCAGCTCCTTGAGATCCTGAAGTCCGCTGAATCTGAACGCTTCGTTCTCCACGTCATCCAGGACGTTCCAGATATTACCGGCATCGATAAAAAAGGCTCCTTTGAAAGATCCCAAAATAGTATATCGGTATTCGGCGTTAAAGGCCAGTTTAAAGTTCGCTTCGTTGAAATCGAGGATACCGCCACTGCTTCCCGGACCCAGATCATAAGCCCGCCATCCGCGGTTGTCGTTGGCACCTCCTCCAAAGTAACTACGGGTGAAAGGAATGCTGTTGCTGTTCCCATACGGAATGGCAATACCGCCAAATGCCCGTATCGCAAAGATGTTATTTTCGTTGATCTCCCAGTGTTTGATGTAATCGGCCTCGAACTTGGCATATTGTGAGAAAGCCACCCCAAAGATTCGATTGTTCCCATTGGAGTCTTCTTCCAGATTGGCAATACCTGCCACCGCAGACAGCAGATTCCCTGCTGATTCGATCTTCCATCGGAAACGGGAGAAGCTATTGTCCAGAATGTTATCCCGCGTATCGCGAATCCAGGTGTAACTGGTGGCAAAGATCAGGTTGTCCTCGGTAAGTCGGAATCGTCTTTCGGTGATACTCAGGACCTCCTGTAATTCATCATCCGTGAGATTAAGATCATCAACTCCAAAAAGAGCACTGGTAATAAACTCGTCTACCTCCTCCGGAATCGCAAGCATTGGATTATCTCCGGGGTTATCGAATACGAATCCGCTCGACACGGCAAGCTCATTCAGTCGGTCATACGAACTTTGGTAGACGTTGAAGTAGTTTTCCGTGTTCAGGTTTCGAACATACTGCACATTGAACAAGTCAAATTGGTCCGATCGTATTTGAGAGGGCTTCCAATTGTAGTTGAAGATGGTATTGACCGTTTGGCGGTCTAATCCGATATTATTCTGTGCGCTGAATCCAAGACTCATACTGGTCCTGGGTGACATGTACTTCGGAATCCACTTTTCAGTCTTAATGGGAAAAAGTATGCGCGGAAACGATAATTTGGTCTGGCCACCTACTTCAGAAACATTGAAAAACTGACTCTCGCTATCAGCTGCATCATTGGATGAACCCACACTACCACTGACTGATACCTCCAGGGTTTCGGCCCCTCTAAAAACATTACGGGTTAGGAAGGTAGTGCTAAACCCTATACCAAACTGTTGAATGGTAGAGGTGAAGGCGTCAAAATCAACCCCGAGAGTGTACTTTTTCCTGGGGCTTAACAGTACGGTAGCAATGAGTCCGGTTCCGGTCGAATCTTTCGGGTCTTCGGTATAGCTAATATTGGGATACCTGAAGATGCGCAGGTCACTTATTTGATTATAGGTAAGCGTCCGATCGATATCCCTGAAAATCTCACCCGGAGATATAGAGATGGCATCGGTGATGGCATTGGGCCGGAACTTCAGTTTGTCGTAGCTGTAAAGATTGAATCCCTCGTATCGGGTTGAGTCCTGAAAAATACGGTTCCTGTTGGCATAGGCATAATCGGTTACGACCCGCACTTCATTGATGGTATGCACCTTGAATGGCTCGGTGTAGGTGCTATCCCCTGCGTTGATCTTACGATCCGGGATGATATAGTCAACGTTCATTTTGTGTCCGGTATCGACGGTATCCGCCTCAAAAGTCACATAGTCCTGATCAAAATAGTATAAACCCGAATTGCGGAACTGCACCGTAAGGCGGTCACGCTCGTTCTCAAAATCCCGAAGATTGTATTGTTTGCCCGACTCAATGAACGAAATATCCTTGGTCATTTGAAACAGCGAATCGACAATGGGAGAGCTTATCTGTTCTCTAATGGAGTCCACTATGTAGGGAGTATAACGCTGTACTTCAAACCGTAATTCAGCTCTCTTTTCCTTGGTTTCGTCAGGAATCAGGGTATGCCTGGCTTTTGCATTGAACCAACCCTGATTGTAATAATATTTTTCGAGTCGGTCCAGTGATTTTTTCGTCTTGTCCGGATCGATGATCACGGGAGCATCCCCCGATTTTTGCAACCACTCATTGAATCCCACGTAGCTATTTCCCAGTTCATCCACCTGTTTTTTGGACAATCGACGCTTTAAACGTTCCTGCCTTTTGGGTTTCTTGGCTAACCATTTTTGATAGGTGGAGTCGGGGGTGGGATCGGCCAGATTATAGATGTGAAGGCCGAAGGGAATTCCGAGGACCTTGGGATTGGGCTGCTGGCTCAGGATACTTTCAATACTACCGTCTTTTACTTCCACGCTATCAACGACCACGGTATTTTCGGTGAGGAGGTATTCTCCGTCTTGGAGGTGCTTAACAGCATTGCAGGAAGAAAACAACAGGGGGAATCCTAAAAATACTACTATTTTTGTGAGGTTTCGGGCCAAGCGCTTAGGTTTACTCAATTCAAAAATACACTATTTTGGTCAGCAAAGGTCAAATAAAGTTAATAACGGGATTACAGCAAAAAAAGTACCGCGAGCGGCACGGTCTCTTCGTGGCGGAAGGGCCTAAAGTAATTTCCGAATTACGCAAAGCGGGCTTCGAGCCAACCGCGTTTTTCTCTACTGATTCCAGGGACGTTGAATACCATGATGCTCAGGAAATCTCTGAAGCCGACCTTCGCAAGCTTAGCTTTCTTAAAACGCCCAATACTTCTTTGGCTGTTTTTAAGATTCCTGAAAATACCATGCCAAAGACAAAGGGGTTGACCGTTGCGCTTGATGCTGTGCGTGATCCGGGGAATCTGGGAACAATTATCCGCATGTGTGATTGGTTTGGGGTAACTCAGTTATTGTGTTCCGAAGATACTGCGGACTGCTACAATCCCAAGGTGGTTCAGGCGACCATGGGCTCCATCGCCAGGGTTTCTGTACACTATGTAGATCTCAAATCACTTCTGAATGAGATTCAGTTGCCCGTGCTGGCGGCCTGTATGGAAGGTTCAAATGTATATCGCGAAGAACTTCCGCAGGACGCTGTTCTCGTCATGGGAAATGAAGCTAACGGAATCTCGCCGGGGATTCTTGAGGTGGTTTCAAAGCGTATCACCATTCCTCAATTCGGACAACAGGAGACTGAAAGTTTGAACGTAGCGACCGCTACGGCCATTCTGCTAAGCGAATTCAGACGATCTACTGAAAGGTAAAGTTGACAAAAATTCCCCGTGAAGCCATTCTATTGATATTGCTGGTCCATGGACTATTGGGGTCGTCATCACGAACGAGTTCGTCATTCAGCGCAAATACACCTCGAATGGAAGGTGTAAATTTGAAGTAATACAGGTAAAGGTCAATACCGAAACCAACTTCATAGTAGAATGTTCTGCGGGTCATCCGGAACTGCCCCTCGTCGTTGTCCTCCGGGTTCAATTCGTTACTGGAAAGGTTAAAGGAGGTCGATACACCACCAACGATGAACGGTTTGATATTATTGAGACGCTTCGTTGAGAACTTTACCAGCAGCGGCACATGAATATAGGTAGACTTGACTTCCCGCATTCGATCGCGTTCCTCTACCAAAGCCGGGAATTCCAAATCACGCTGCGTAAAATACAAACCCGGCTCCAGGCGCAGGTTGATGAACTTGTTGATGCGCATATCTCCGATCAGCCCTACGTTGAATCCGCCGCTCCGGCTTACGATCACATCTGTGTTATCATCGAAGAACTGCTGGTTGTAGTCAAACTTAAAGTCGTAGCTATTGAATCCAAGAAAGTACCCCCAGGTAAGGAACCGTTTGTCAAAATTCTCGAGATTGGCCAATCGTTCTTTGCTAAACAACTGAGCTTGAGCGCTCTGTGCAAAAACAAGAAAAGCCAGTACGAAAAAGAGTCGTTTCATAATCTTATTTAATCGCAGTATAAATACTTGCTACACCAAAGGTCTGGGGTTTATTTTCCACCTCTATAAACCCAATTTTCCTCAAAATATTGTTAAGCACTTCACCATGTGGAAAAACAGAGGCACTTTCGCTCAGATAACGGTACGCTACCTTATCCCTTGAGAAGACTCTGCCGATGGCCGGAAGCACAAATTTTGTATAGAATTTGTATCCCTGCTTATACAGCGGCTTTGTTGGAACCGAGGTTTCCAGAATAACCAACTGCCCGCCCGGGCTTAACGTACGGCGAATCTCACTCAAACCTTGCTCCAGATCCTCAAAATTCCGAATGCCAAAGGACACCGTGATAGCATCAAAAGTCCCATCATCAAAGGGTAGCGCTTCAGAGTCTCCCTGGATGAATTCCAAACGTTCCTGAAATTTAGACTTCGCCGCTTTCTTCCGGGCAACCGATAACATGCCTTCCGACAGATCAAGTCCTACCACCCGGTCAATATCAGTTTTTTCAGCGAATTGAATGGCGAGGTCCCCTGTGCCCGTAGCAATGTCCAAAAGGCTTTCCGGGTCTTTGGCGGAAACAAGGGCGATGACCTTCTTTCGCCAACGGACATCTGCTCCAAAGGAGATTACACGGTTGAGTCCGTCGTAGTTCTCCGAGATCGTATCGAACATTTGCTCGACCTGCTTCTTCTTATTGAGCTCTGAATCCTTATATGGAGTTACCTTTTCGCGCATTTCATGTATCCTTCTCTGACCGGAAGGTGCAAAGCTACGTACTTTTGTTTAATCAGAGATGTAATTATAAGGCTCTTTGATCTTTTGTACCTGTAATTTATCCCGGTTAAATTGTGTTGCAGGTGTGCAGTTTTTCAATGCCGTATGCCAAAAATATATACCTTTGCGGCCTACTAGCCCTTTCTTCTTATGAAAATTATTATTGCGGGTGCCGGTGAAGTTGGATTTCATTTAGCCAAACTGCTTTCTTTTGAGTCCCAGGAGATCACGCTTATAGATACCAACAGAGAATCTCTGTCGTACGCGGATGGTCATTTGGACATACGCGTCATAAAGGGTGATGCTACTTCTATTTCCGTATTGAAAGATGCCCGTGTTGATAGCACCGATCTGGTGATAGGTGTTACCTCCAGCGAGACGACCAATATTACCATGTGCGTGCTGGCCAAGCAATTGGGCGCCAAACGAACGATAGCCCGTATCTCAAATACCGAGTTTATCGACCATAAGGATGAGGTGGGTTTTACAAAATTCGGAATAGATGAACTGATCTCTCCGGAATCTCTGGCAGCCAATGAGATTGAACTACTTCTCAATCAGAGTGCATTCAACGATACCTACGAGTTTGAGGAAGGAGCCCTTACTATGATCGGATTGCAGTTGTCCAGAACGGCAACATTCGTAGGCCGGTCGGTACGGGAAATAGGGGAGCAGTATCCTGAGTTGAATTATGTGCCTATCGCGATACAGCGCTACGGAACCCAATACACCTTAATCCCCAGAGGAGATACTCTATTTAAGGAAGGAGATCAGGTATACTTCGTGACCACTCAGAGCGGGGTAGATCATATCTATACACTTTCGGGGAAGGTGCGTGAAGAGATCAAAGATGTTATGATCATGGGGGGAAGCAAGATTGGTTATA
The DNA here is from genome assembly GCA_964614415.1 of uncultured Aureitalea sp. Lineage (GTDB taxonomy): Bacteria > Bacteroidota > Bacteroidia > Flavobacteriales > Flavobacteriaceae > CAZTLE01. The sequence goes on from CAZTLE010000036.1 coordinate 21,792, forward strand.
AAACGGCAAAGGACCTGTGCAAGTCGAGTTTTAAGGTCAAACTTGTTGAGAGCGATAAGGATAAGGCCTTCGAAATTGCCGAAGAGATCCCTGGTTGTCTTGTGATCAATGGAGATGGACGTAATGTGGAGTTACTGCAAGAGGAATCGATCGAGGACATGGACGCGTTCATTTCGGTGACCGGGAACAGCGAGACCAATATTATGTCCTGTCTGGTAGCCAAGTCCAAAGGGGTTAAGAAAACCATTGCCCTGGTCGAGAACATGGATTACTTTCAGCTATCCCAGTCTATTGGTATCGATACTCTGATCAATAAAAAACTACTGGCCGCCAACAATATCTTCAGGCACGTTCGCCGCGGAGAGATCGTTGCTATAACCCGTCTTAATAATATGAATGTGGAACTGCTGGAGTTTGTGGTGACACCAACTTCCGAAGTATGTGACAAGATCATTCGCGAGATCGATTTTCCGCGTTCCGCCATTATCGGCGGGGTGATTCGAAACGACGAAGGGATTATTGCACTCGGAGGATTCGAGATCAAGAGTGGTGATCGCATTGTTGTTTGTTGCCTTCCACAGGCCATCAAGAAAGTGGAAAAACTCTTTGAGTAATGAGTAGCTCCCTGTCACGGTTTAATTTCAAGATCATCTTCCATCTTATGGGACTGCTACTGCTGGTAAACGGCGGTTTTATGCTGTTGGCAGCCCTGGTGAGCTTTTTTTACGAAGATGGAATTTGGTTACAGATCGTATGGGCAGGTGCCGTGGTGTTAGGCGTGGGTGGAGCGTTCATGCTGGCGACACGAGGCCACCGCAAAGAAATCAAGAAAAAGGAAGGATATATTATCGTAACCTTCGGGTGGTTGTTCATGTCACTCACGGGAACCTTACCATACCTTTTCACAGGTTCCATCCCGGTCTTTACGGATGCCTTCTTCGAGACCATGAGTGGATATACCACCACAGGGGCCTCTATACTCAACGATATTGAAAGCCTGCCGTACGGTGTCCTGTTCTGGAGGAGCATTACACATTGGATAGGAGGAATGGGTATTATCGTACTCGCTATTGCTATTCTTCCGTTGTTGGGGATAGGTGGAATGCAGCTCTTTGCCGCGGAAGCTCCAGGACCAGGGGGCGATAAATTACACCCGCGTATTACCGATACGGCTAAACGTTTATGGCTTATTTATGTAGGATATACTGTGGCCGAAACCATTCTCCTCAAAGTGGCGGGAATGAGCTTCTTCGATGCGATTAACCATTCACTGAGTACACTTAGTACGGGAGGGTTCTCCACCAAAAATGCCAGTGTGGCTCATTGGAATGGTCAGCCTATCATTCAGTACATTATCATGATTTTCATGTTCCTGGCCGGAACCAACTTCGTTCTCAGCTACTTCGCTTTCAAAACGAGGTTCAGTAGGGTTTTTCGGGATGAAGAGTTTCGGTTGTATGGATTCTTTGTAGTGGGACTCACCATAGTTGCCGGTCTGGTGATCTATTTTAATGACAGTTTGCTCAACGGCAATTACCCCATGGTGTGGGGAGAGTTTGAAAGTGCCATCCGCCATGGCTTGTTCCAGGTGCTGGCTATTGTTACTACTACGGGATTCGTTTCGGCCGATTTCACCTCCTGGACACCATTACTTACCATATTCTTCTTCGGACTCATGTTCCTGGGAGGATCGGCCGGTTCCACATCAGGTGGTATCAAGATCGTTCGGCATTTGATTATGATAAAGAACGGTATCATGGAATTCAGGCGTACGTTGCATCCACACGGTATCATCCCTGTTCGCTACAATACCAAGGCGGTTCAGCAACCCATTGTTTTCAACATACTTGCCTTTTTCATCCTGTATATGCTGTCGTTCATCATTGGGGTCCTGGTGTTCTCTACGATGGGACTGGACTTCGAAACGGCTTTGGGTGGTGCGGCCTCTTCCCTGGGGAACGTAGGTCCGGCCCTGGGTGACCTGGGGCCAGTGGAAAACTACAGCGGGCTTCCTGCCGGAGCTAAATGGTGGGCGACATTTCTGATGCTCATAGGGCGATTGGAATTGTTCACTGTATTGATCCTGTTCACACCCTTCTTCTGGCGCAACAGATAGCTAGTCCACCGAAATGATCTCGATTTCAACCCGACGATCAAACTGATCTCCTTTTCCCGTTGGATTCCGATAGGCCATGCCTACATACCGAATTCGTTTTTTGTCGATTCCATGTTTCACCAGATAGTTCCGAAGGGATTGGGCGCGCGCTTCGGAAAGATTCCATTTTCGGGTTCGAACATTCATAAGGTCCCGACCGGGGCTTTCTTTATCCCCACAGCAAATATGGCCGATGAGCCGGAATCGGACGGAGGGATTTCGCTTCAGGAACGCCAGTAGTTCGTCCAGCGCTTTTTTGCTTTCGTTCATGATCACATCCTGATCGGGATAGAACATAATATTTTCTAGGACGATCTTATCTCCTTCCTTGAAATCTACCCACCCTCCAATAGAGGATGCCACCTCGTGCTGAGGCTGAGGTGGTTCCACGATCTCTCCGGGTTCCGGAACGTGGTCAACTTTCCGATGGACCAATATATCCACTCGCCGGTCTTCGGCCGAATCGGTTTCAAGTTCGCCATATCCCACAGAGGAAATAATGGTGAACATTCGGAGTTCCGACTTCACTTTAGCGGCACGTTGCCCCGAAAGCCGCAGGTTGTAACTTTCACTCCCTATGTTGTTGGTGTACCCTTTGATATGGATGTCCAACTCGTCCTTGTAGGGCAGTTGTTTAAGGCTATCCAGGCGTCTGTGATGTTCTTCGGTAAGATCAAATGAATTATGATCGAAATAGAGCGAAAAGCGAATCTCGTCTTGGGCTGAAAGCGTCACAGAGTAAAGCAGTATGCAGTAAAGCAGCCATTTCATCGGAGCGCGTTTTGAAAATGGTTTTCTAAAGGTACGAAATTAGGTTTGAGGTTTGAGGTTTGAGGTGTGAGGGATTAGGCCTGCCGGCCGTAGTTAGGGGGGAGTGTTAAGTTTTGAGTTTGGGATTGGTGAGAATGGAAAAGAGAGAATAGAAAAGAGAGAAGAGAAAAGAAATTGATGTTTCGCTATGACTGCCAACTGCTACTGCTCACTGCCTACTTTGTCCGGTTGCCAGTTGCAGGTTTACAATGCTGATGTTAAATGTTGAGTTATTAGATTGGAAAAGGGAGAATAGAAAAGAGAGAAGAGACTGATGCTCTGCTATTACTGCGAACTGCTACTGCCCACTATTCCAGGTCAAAGTTACAGGTTCCTAATGCTGACTTTGAAAGTAAAACGCTGAGCTTTGGAATTTTAAATGTTGAGTTTTAAGTTTTGAGTGTTGATTATGGAAAAGGGAAAAGGGAGAATAGAAAAGAGAGGAGAGATTGATGCTTCGCTATGACTGCCAACTGCTACTGCCCACTATTACAGGTCAAAGTTACCAGTTACAAGTTCCTAATACTG
>CAZTLE010000037.1:0-15313 GCA_964614415.1 uncultured Aureitalea sp.
TAAATTTAATGTTATGTAAAAGTTGCTTGAAAGTAAAATATATGCTAGATTTGTAAAGTAATCATTAATTAAATCGCCCTGTTATGAAGAAATTAGTTGTTGTTTTAGTCGCTAGCCTACTGGTTCAATTTTCCTACGGACAACAGGAGAAGAAAGATAGTTATGTTTTGAACGGTGATCGAATTGAGGCCACCCTGTATCACGACAATGGTGTGATAGCGCAGACCGGGTTTTACACAAAGCAAGGAGCGCTGGAGGGTGAATGGATTAGTTATGACGCCCAGGGAAACAAAACGGCCGTAGCTCAGTATGAGAACGGAGCCAAAGTGGGAACATGGTTGTTCTATATCGGAGAAAATCTGAAAGAGGTTACCTATAAAGATTCAAGAATTGCTGAAGTGAAGACGTATAAAATTACCGACACACGTGTTGTAAGCAATTAGTTATTTCAAAAGTGTATATAGAAAACCCCGAGGTTTAACCTCGGGGTTTTTTTAATTAATAAGAACAAATCGTATTAGAAGCGTACGCTATAACTCAGGCTAATTTGTTGGCCAGGAAACCATCTTGAATAGATTTGATCCTGCGCTCTAAACGACTGGAAAACACTCTCTCTTACATCATCAAACAGGTTGTCCATTCGAAGTGTAACAGTTTGACTTTGGTTCTCGCCGAATGACTTTGCGACGTTGAACTTGATATTGTGGAACGGTAGGGTAAACACATCAGCAAAGGACCCGTTGGCCACCAATTGCAGAGTTTTTCCTTGTGTGTTGTAGAACAGTCCGGCTTTCCAGCCATTGTCTTCACCTTCGTAGTTAAGTCCCATATTGATCAGGAATGGCGACTGTCCTTGTAGCTGTCGGTTATCTGGTAATGTCTCTCCTTCTCTCAACTGCGCAATACGGTTTTCTCTTTCCGCAGTGTTAAACTCCTGTTGAGATTCGATAATGGAAACGTTCGCATTAAGACTGAAATCCTGGAATCCTGTAATGAATCCAAGATTCTTACGAAGCTCAATCTCCCCTCCAAATACTTTGGCATCTCCCAGGTTTACCGGTTGGTATTGACCGGGGGCAGCTCTAAAGAAGGCGATCTCAATAGGATCGGTAAAGTCTTTGTAGAAACCACTTACCGCAAAGAAATCTCCCTTTTCACCGTAAATCTCGTAACGAAGGTCATAGTTGCTTATGTACGAAGGCTGAACATCCAGGTTACCGTTGAAGATAGTGTTTGAGATCGGATCTACGATCTGTACACTGGAAGCTTCCTTAAACGATGGACGCGCCGTAGTTCGGGTATAAGCCACACGAATCTTCTGAGTGGCATCTTCATTCAGGTCAAAGATCAGGTTAGCTGACGGGAAGAAATCCGTTTTGTCCAGAATGGTCGCGGCGTTAAACACGTCTCCATTCTGATTCACCCCCGTATAGGTAAGATCGAACTTCTCCATACGTACTCCAAGGATTGCATTGATCCGGTCCGAGATCTTAAACTCTTCAGAAATATAGGCCGCGATCACGGAAACCTCAGATTCGTACTGATCGGATTCGGCTGAGTCACGACGTACAAAACTTCCGCTATCGGTATCGGGGTCAATGATCACATCCGGAGAAAGGATCGCATTCGCATCTCCGTTAAGCGTCCCCGTTTGGAAGTTGGTGAAGTCCACGGCATACTGGGTAATTGCAAAATCACGCCATTTGAATGTATAGGCACCTCCGAATTTCAACTTGGCATCACGGCCAAACAACTTATGTTTTTTCTCAATCCCCAGCTTGGCTGCAATATTGATCTCTTCCAGATCCCGGAAGAACTGAGATGGCAGACCGGCCTCACTTGCAGATATTGTTAACAGAGTAGGATCGTTATCGTCGATTAGGAATGGAGTTACCCGAAAATCTTTGTCATCGATAATCGAGTAGGTAGGTGAAACCTTCCACTCTACATTCCAATCCCCGTTCTCGCCAAGGTTGTGCTTACCACTCAACAACATGTTGCTAATGGAACGTTGTGTGTACAACAGGTTGTCTTTTCGAATCTGGTTTACGTTGGCATCTCCCTGATTTCGTTCAACGAATTGGGAAGCTGTTGATTCTCCATTCTGAATGTGCAGAAAGTTTAAGCGGTACTTCGACTTTTCAGTTTTCAGTGAAAGTCCGGCCAGTCCGCTTACGGTAGCGTTGTTTCTACCCAGGCTTCCTGCCAAAGTTCGCTGAGGAGCAAGTTCAAATATAGAAGCGTCCTCATCCACCCGCTCAAAGATCTGACCATTAACGAAGTCGTCATAGGACTCCGTTTCATTTCGGTAGGAAAGGGAAGCCAGAAAACCTAGCTTGCTATCCCCGATATTGTATTGATTTCCACCGGTGAAACTGAAATTGAAATCCGCACCGCTCGTTGTTGTTTGAGCAGCAAGATTCGGATTCAATCGTTGTGTAAGTTGTCTAAGAACCTGAAGTTCCGAATTACTCGCACCCGCGGCCAAAGGAATTATCTGCTGGGATGAAATAGGGTCTTTTCGAAGACCGTCATCAAAACCAAGGAAATCGGTACCGCTGCGCTCATCGGAGAGGTAATCGCTTTGGAAGTGAAAATCGGGGTTATATCCCACACCAACAGATGCACTGTACTCCTCACGACTTGGAATATCCTTTGTCACAATATCCACAACCCCTCCGGTGAAATCGGCCGGCTGGTCGGCTGTGAATGATTTAACAACAATAACGTTGTCAATAATTTGCGTTGGAAAGATATCCAACTGAAGTGTGTTACGATCGGGGTCCAAACCTGGGATGTCCACTCCATTCAAAATAGATTTGGTATACCGGTCACCCAAACCACGAACATACACGAATTTTCCACCTTGTACCGACACCCCGGGTACCTGGCGCACTGCACTGGCGACGTTACTCGCACCGGTCCTTTTAATAGACTCTATGGAGAGTCCGTCAAGCAGGTTTACCGAGTTCTTCTGAAAACTCAGTACGGCTGACTCGGTATTTTGACGTACACTGGTGGTAATGACTACCTCATCCAGGTTTGCCGCACTCGGGTTCAGGGTTACGGAAACATTGGTCGTTTGCCCTGCTTTAATCTCAACTCCTGTAATTTCTTGTGTTTGATACCCTACGAAAGAGTATACAATGGTGTAGGTACCTGCCTCAAGCTCGAGGTTATAACGCCCCTCAAAATCTGAAGTTGTACCTGTAGCACTTCCCTTGACTATGACGTTAGCAAAAGAAAGTACATCGTTAAACTCGCCATCATTGATAGTACCGGCCAGGGTCCCTGTTTGGGCTATGGCGCCTGTGTAAAACAAACTTATTAGGGCGAGGATAAATAATTTTTTCATTTCAAGTGTTACATTAAAATTGCTCGCCCCGTAGTTGGGAGCGAGCAATTTATTTAGCTTAAATAAATTATATGTTGTAGTAGTTTCTATTAGAATCCACCTTGTGAGGCAGTGTACGTCCAGCTAAAGTTGGACAGGTTAGCGCCGCCATTGGTTCCTTCGGAGGTCCAGGTGGCAGCTCTTTCTGTAAATGTTGGATTCAGGATGATTTCGGATTGCCCGTCTCCTGTCTTCTCAACAAAAATATCGTTAGCATTGGCAACACCGGCTGGAAGATCAACTACCCAATCAGCGAAAGTAAGATCACCGTCAAGGAAGTTTTGAGCTACACCGTTGTTGTCAAGCTCTACGTCCGAATTGTCCTGGAAGTTAGTAGCGAAGACATTGTTAGTAGCACCTTGTGCGTTACTTCTGTAGTCTGCGTACTCACCTTTTTCGGTATTTTGGTTTCCGATAAGCGTGATATTGTTTAGTGTAAAAGCACCTTGAAGTGAACCTTCAGGACCGTCGATTTCCAAACCGTGGTCAGAGATGTCACCCAAAACAACGGCAGCATTGTCTACGGTTCCGGAGAAAGCCTGGTCGATATCAAGACCATCGTCACCTTGAGCCCATACAAGCAGGTTTGATCCGTTAACAGTTCCACCGAACCACTCGATTCCGTCGTCAACGTTGGCAACAACTTCTACGTTGGAGATGGTTGTTCCGGTACCAACACCCCCAAGTGTAAGACCGTTGATCTCGTTTCCTTCACCGATCAGGGCGCCTCCGTGGCGGATAGACACATAGTTAATAACGCCTGAATCATCGGCGGCATCAGTTCCTCCGTAACGACCATTGATGTCACTGGCAGGAATACCTTCGATCTGAGCTTCAGGAGCGTCACCGTCTACAGAGATAGGGGCGTAACCAAGGACCAAAAGACCACCCCAAAGACCACGATCATTTTGATCCAGGTTGGTTCCGGCCAATTGTCCTACGCCAATGTTATCAGCAATGGAAGTAAAGATGATTGGGTTTTCGGCAGTACCGTTCGCCTGTATCTTACCTCCTCGTGCGATGATCAAAGTAGAGGCGTTTGCACCGGTTCCGGCGAAAGCTTTAATAATTGTTCCGGGCTCGATGGTCAAAGTAGCACCGTCAGTTACAGCTACACGACCTTCCAGTTCCCAGATCACATCAGAAGTCAAAGTTTTATCGGATGTAATGTTCCCTACAATTCGAACATCAACACCTTGTCCACCTCCATTATCATCAGTGGGATCTACGGGAATCACACCTGCATCATCATTAGAACAGCTAACTGCGAATGTCAAAGCAGCCAGTCCTAAACACGTTGCGAATAATTTTTTCATTGTTTTGATTTTTTGAGTTTGAGATTTGTGGCAAAGCAACGACGATTCCCTTAAGTTGGGATTACCCATATATTATGTAATTATTAAAAATCACGGAATGATTGCGGAGGTTTGAAGCACAGCAAAAATGTTGTCATGTCCCTTATTTACAGGGTTTTGTGGGTATTGGATTCCACATCAATATGTTACCCGAATGTTAACAAGATGTTGCTTTAGTTTTTCTTGATTAACCTGCCGAAAATGGTATCTTGCATACTCAAATTTTTTGGGGCATGATGCACTGGGAACAGCTCCTTTCACTACGTCGTCAAGGAGATACCAACAAGCGCTTACGGATCGAACAGGATGAAACCCGACTGGGCTTCGAAGTGGACTATGACCGGGTCATTTTCTCGTCGGCCTTTCGAAGCCTTCAGGACAAAACGCAGGTGATCCCGTTGTCGAGGACCTCCTTTGTACATACCCGCCTTACGCACAGTCTGGAAGTATCGGTCGTTGGACGTTCTTTGGGCAGGACCGTTGGGAAAGCACTGTTGGAAAAACACCCCCACCTGCAGAAAGTCCACGGCCATAATTTCAATGATTTTGGTGCGATTGTGGCCGCTGCGGCTCTGGCGCACGATATAGGAAATCCTCCCTTCGGGCATAGTGGGGAGAAAGCCATAGGGAATTACTTTTCCAATGGGAACGGTCAGCGCTTTAAGGACAGGCTTTCGGATAAGGAGTTTCAGGACCTTATGGATTATGAAGGCAATGCCAACGGATTTAAAATTCTTACCGAAAGCCGTAATGGTGTTGATGGGGGACTCCGCCTTTCATACGCTACGTTGGGGGCATTTACCAAATATCCAAAGGAGTCACTACCCAAGAAGCCTACATCTCACATTGCGGATAAGAAGTTCGGAGTATTTCAGTGCGATGCACCTTTTTTTACTGAAGTTGCTGAAGATTTGGGATTGTTACAACGGGCCGAGGGGCTTCGTTTTACTCGCCATCCACTTACTTATTTGGTGGAAGCGGCCGATGATATCTGCTATACCATTATCGATTTCGAGGACGGTATTAACCTGGGATGGATCGAAGAAGAGTTTGCGTTGGAGTATCTTATCAATCTGGTTCGGGACAGTATAAATACCTCCAAGTACAACAACCTGACCGAGGCGGCCGATCGCCTGGCCTATCTCCGATCACTGGCCATAAACACCCTCATTTCGGAAGCTGTCTCCATTTTCCTTGACAACGAGGCTGCGATTCTAAAAGGAGAGTTCTCTACGGCACTATTAGATCAAAGTAAGTACAAAGCACAGATCGATGACATCCTTAAGATAAGCGTTGAAAAGATCTACCAAAGTGCCGAAGTGGTGGAGAAGGAGATTGCAGGGTACAACATTCTGAGTACGTTGCTGGATACCTATTCCACAGCTTGTGAGAATTATTATCAGGGAGAGGCACGCCACTATGACAAACTGGTGCTGAAGAATTTCCCTTTACGCAAGGAGGCTGATGCCTATACCTACCTCATGGACTGCTGCAGTTATGTCTCCCAACTTACTGATGGCAATGCGCTACAGATCTTTCAAAAGATCAATGGAAATCTATAAGTAATTCTGAATTACTTCTGAAATCTTCGCTGAAGAAATTCCTGATAGCTCGTGCAGTTGGTCAACGGTTCCGTGCTCAGGAAAAACATCCGGAATACCCAGGATTTGGAGCGTATTGCTATATCCGTGTTCTGAAGCGAATTCACTCACTGCACTTCCGAAGCCTCCATTCTCAACACCATCCTCTGCAGTAATTATGACCTCATATTTCTGAAATACCTCGTGAAGTAGCTCTTCGTCCATGGGTTTTACAAACCGCATATCGCAGTGACCAATAGCTTCCGACTGGCCTTCCAGTGCATCCGAAACATTATTTGCAATGGCACCGACGCTTAGAACCACGATCCGATCACCTTCGCGCAACATCTCTCCGGTTCCGAAGGGTATTTTTTCAAAGGGATGCTCCCAGTCGGTAAGTCGACCCCGACCCCGAGGATACCGAATGGCAATAGGACCGTCAATACCCAACTGAACTGTATAGAGCATGTTTCGAAGCTCGATGGCGTTTCGGGGTGCATATACCATTAGATTGGGAATACAGCGTAGATAAGCCAGGTCAAAGATGCCATGGTGGGTAGCCCCGTCCTCCCCAACGATCCCTGCACGGTCCAGGCAGAAGATAACCGGCAATTTTTGGAGACATACATCATGGATCAGCTGATCGTACGCCCGTTGTAGGAAAGTAGAGTAGATATTACAGTAAACAACCATTCCCTGGGTGGCCAGTCCGGCGGCGAAGGTAACCGCGTGTTGTTCGGCAATACCTACGTCGAAAGCCCTGTCGGGATAAGCCTCCATCATGTATTTTAAGGAGCTTCCCGTGGGCATAGCGGGGGTTATCCCCACAATCTTTTCATTTTGTCCGGCGAGTTCGACAATTGTCTTTCCGAAAACATCCTGGAATTTAGGTGGTAGTCCGTTGTTGTCTTTGGGAATGAGATCTCCTGTCCGTGCATCAAACTTTCCCGGTGCGTGATATTTAACCTGATCCTCCTCCGCCTGTCGCAACCCTTTGCCTTTCGTTGTAATGACGTGTAACAGCTTGGGTCCTGTAACGGTTTTGAGTCGGTTTAATTCAGAGATAAGAGCATCCAGGTTATGTCCATCCACCGGCCCTGAATAATCGAAATTGAGCGCTTCGAAGATATTGTCGGTATCCGGTGCCGCGTCCAGTGTAACCTTGGTAAGGTAGTCTTTCAGTGCTCCCACGCTGGGATCAATACCAATGGCATTGTCGTTTAGGATAACCAACAAGTTTGTATTGGTGACTCCGGCGTGGTTTAGGGCTTCGAAAGCCATGCCACTTGCGATGGACGCATCTCCCACTACGGCAATATGCTGCCGTTCGGCAGCGCCTGCCAATTGCGCAGCAATGGCCATGCCCAGCGTAGCTGATATTGCCGTACTGCTATGGCCAACGCCGAAGGTGTCGTATTCACTTTCGGCACGTTTTGGGAATCCGCTAACGCCCCCCAGACGGCGGTTGGTATGGAAAATATCTTTTCTCCCGGTGAGTATTTTGTGACCATAAGCCTGATGACCCACGTCCCAGACCAGGATATCTTCCGGGGTGTTGAACACGTAGTGAAGAGCTATCGTAAGTTCCACGACGCCAAGACTCGCACCGAGGTGCCCTTCTTTGGTCGCCACAATATTGATGATAAACTCCCGAAGCTCGGTCGCCAATTGGGGCAAATCCGATGACTTCAGCTTCCGAAGATCGGAAGGATAGGAAATGGTATCTAAAAGACGCTCTGCCACAGAGCAAAAATAGTTCTTTTTATTCCGGAGACACAGGAAATGATTGTCGATGAAAAAGCGAGATTGTGCAACTCACGCTAAAACATGTGTAACTCGTGATATTTTTCAAACGCGTTTTAGGTCTGTCCTTAGCTTTGAGGAACTAATATTTAAAGCGAGCAGTATGAAAACTTTATTCTTTTTGGTGGTCTCATTGTTCTTATCGATATGGATGAATGGCCAGAATACCACACAGTTCAGAGAAAGCACGTATTTACTACGAAATGAGAATGGTACATTTTCAACAATTAAAGGCGACACAAAAGTTATTCTGAAGATTAGAAAGAAATCTGGCGTGACCCTGAAGAGAACTGGAATTTCAGTTACTGGAACTGATACAATACAGCATTTTTCAGAATCAATGAATTTTATAAATCGTGACTTCATTGCCTCAGACTTTAATCTTGAGAATCAAGAGCGTTTGTATGGCGATCTTGTGCAGGAAGGAGAAGTTATAAAATTCTATCCATGGATGTTCAAGTGGAACGACGAGGGAAAGGCAATTAATGATAGCCTGAATAAGCACGGCCCATACTTAATAGAAATTCCCCATAGGACAACGGTCAGAGCCAGATATAATGCTTATCATTTTGGAACCCTAACATTACCGGTGAAGTTTTACTTAAAAAAGGAAGACTCGATAAGCAATACAGAATTCGATGCCAACATAAACTTCATGGTCGGTAAGAAATGGGGAAGCAAAAAGTTTAGATATGTGGCTGACGAGTTAAAGGAGAGTTATACCGTGGCTACGTCCTTGAATTTAATCACGGGAATAAGTAAGCTGACCTTGACTCCATCAAACACAGAACAGGATTTGACCAAGGATATTGACGTTGCCTCTTTGTCTTATGGTGTTGCTGTGGGCTTTCAATATAAGAAGGTTGGTGTCTTCGCTGCATTGGGATTTGATACTCCACTTTCCAGATTTGGAAAAGAATGGGTTTATAGGGAGGTACCATGGCTAGGTTTTGGAATCGGTCTCGGTCTTTAAAGATTGAAATGAATAATTTCAGATTAGCTAAACAAGTTTGGCGCCCAATAGCTAAGTATTAATCAAAAACATAAACTATCATGAAAAATCAAAGAGTATTTCTAATTGTATTTCTGGGACTATTAGTTCTAACATTGGTTCTAATTATTACAGGACGAGGAGATGTAACGAATGTATATTGTGGTAAATCACCTGAAACACAATATAATTGCGGTCAACAATCGCCTGTTCCAGCAAATAGAAGTAGAGCACTTAGAAAAGGAACGGTGCTCTACTATAATATTTCCGATACATGTAACTTTCAAACGTTGCAACTTGAGACATACAAGGGTTTCTTGCATACTAATATTGGACGTTTCAAAAGCAAGAAATTAAATGATGAATATTATCGTATTGACAAGTTAGAAGCAAAACACTATGCAATTAAGGATACCTCGGTAGTGCCAAAGTTTGCCATTAAAAGAATACTTGTCAACAAGAATACCACAGAGAATCATCTCATTTTTCAGCTAACTTTTGAAAAAGATAGCATACTAAGCAACAGCATTGACTATGTCTATGGAGGGGATAATGGCTTCCACGAACCTCCAATCTTAATTAAAAAAGACGCTACAATTGAATTTAGGGGAGCTATTCGTCCAGATAAGAATTGGGGTGGATATGAATGTGATGGAAAAGCCATAACTTCGCAATAGCTCTCCCCGTTTCATTATTTTCATTTTTTGAAGTACAGATTTCTTTTGTTGGGATTGTTTTTGATGAATCTGGTCTTTGCCCAGAACTACATTGACAGTGTTCTAATTTCTATTAAGCAATATCGCTTTGAAGAAGCACACTGCTTTATTGATTCTCTTGATAACGTACAGGTAGAAAGACTTCTACTTTGTAAAATAAACAGGGAAATTTATGGTGACAGATGCCGAATAGAAATAGAACCATCGGAAATAGTCGCCGACAGTTCACTTCTTAGTAGTCGGGAAAAAATTTTGCAAAAGTACCTGATCGGTAATGAATTATATAGGCGAAACGAGCCCGGATTGGACAGTTTGATTTTTAGAAATTACTTCATTGCTTTCAACGCGTCTAAAAACCTAAAGGATTCGGTTCTGTCGAAGGAAATTCTTTACGGCATAAATGATTTTATTTTCAAAAGGTCCAAGGATTCAGTCACTTCGAAGATTTTTTTAAACAAGTACAGAGAACATGTAAAAGACATGAACGATAGGTTCCGTTACAACTATCTTCTTATCAACTACCAGTTTTTAATTTCTGAAAGCGAGCCTAGAAAAGCTAATAATGACAGTATTGATGCCTTATTTAAGATATTGAACTCAACCGTTAAAGAAGGGAGTTTTGAAAAAGGGCTTTACCATCAACTTAGAGGCATTTACTATGCTCATTGGTTGGAAGACAATGAAAGATCGAATCAGGAGTTTTATAGGGCCTATCTGGTTTACGAAGGACTTCCGCTGGAACTTGCGAGATTTAAAATCAAAGGACTTTCCTATAACGCGGCTGTTTATCTTCACAAAAACGGTGAAAGCAAAAAGGCAGTTCCAATTTTTCTAAAGGATTTAGAAAGAGATAAAGATCCTGTTTTGAAGATGAGAACCTATGAATGGCTGTTTTTATCTTACGAAGAATTAAAAATGCCTGACAGTGCACTTTATTATTTTAAGAAAATGCATGTCCTCAAGGCCAAACTGGATCAGGAAAGACACTCAGAAGAAATTAGGAGAATAAACAGGGTCTATGACCTTGAAGCCAAACAAAGGGAGCTCGAAAGATTCATTACTCAAAATTTAAAGCTGCGAGGGAGATTGATGGCGGCAATACCAATTCTGGGGATGACAATCCTAATACTCCTGTTTATTTTTTATTTATATCGTAGATATAAGAAAAAGAGTGCTTTATTACTTGGCGAGAAAAGCGAGACCCTCAACAAGTTGGATGAACTTAAGGATATTGTGATCAAAAACCATATAATTCTTAAGGACGGAGCCAGGGTCTATATTTCAGAATTGACGTTCATAAAATCTGATGGTCACTTTATTGACATACATACGTCAGATGGAAATAGGCATGTAGATCGTCAAAAGCTGAGCGAGATAAAGAAGGAATTACCTCCTAATTTCATTCAATGTCATCGCTCCTACATTGTTAATAGTAACTACATAAAACAACATTTAAAAAAGGCCGTCAGACTCTTTAATGATGAAACGATCCCAATTTCAAGGTCTTTCAAAGATAATTTTCCATAGTTTTAGCATATGCTCGAACCGTACGACGACTCTTATTTCATGAAGCGCGCCATGCAGGAGGCAGAAACCGCCTACAGCAAGGGAGAAGTCCCGATTGGTGCGGTGGTGGTGATCAACAATCAAATCATAGCAAGAGCACATAACCTTACCGAAACGCTTAACGATGTGACCGCTCATGCCGAAATGCAGGCCATTACGGCCGCTGCCAATTTCCTGGGCGGCAAATACCTGATAGATTGCACGTTGTATGTGACCCTTGAGCCCTGTCAGATGTGCGCAGGGGCGTTGTTTTGGAGTCAGATTTCCCGAATTGTCTACGGAGCCAGGGATGAACAAAGGGGATGCATTGCTATGAAGACCAAATTACACCCTAAAACCAAAATGAGTGGAGGTGTGTTGGAAGAAGAAGCTTCCAGTCTGCTGAAGAAGTTCTTTATTGAAAAAAGGAACCTGAAATAATACTCCTTCTCCGCCTTAGGCGGATTCGGAGCACATAACTGAAACTTTGGAGCACAAAAAATCCCCCGAAGCTTTAGCGAAGGGGGATTGATAATCTAAAATCTATATCTCGTTATTCGTGGATGACGCGTACTTGAGTGGCGATCATCCCTTTTCTTCCTTCTTCTTCGGTGTATTCTACCTTGTCTCCTTCGTTGAGCGCTTCGCCATTTAGACCGGTTACGTGCACAAAGATGTCTTTTCCGGTTTCATCGTTTGTGATAAATCCGTAGCCTTTAGATTCGTTGAAAAACTTAACAGTTCCTTCCATTGTAAAAAAAAATAAATTAATGCTTCAAAGGTAGGAGAAATAATGACTGAAGAGACGGTAAAAATGAAAATATTTCTAAAAAATATTGATTTACAGCTTTTTATCTTCTCCGAATTTGCGCATTTTATCAATGTTCTCTTTCGTAAGCATGTAATCCTTTACGTTCCGGTCCTTCCACCGATAGTAGATAAATAAAGGCATGAGCACGAAAAACCCGGCGGCTACAGATAGCCCGATGATGAGATCGCCGGTGGGCATGTCCGTTGAACGTATATAAATCCCGGTACCCGCTCCAGCGACCACGAGAATAAGTAAAACAATTAAAAAGTATTTCATCGTCCTCCTGAAAAATCGATTAGTTTTCTGCGATAGGCGGTGAGTAATTTCGATTTGGATACAAAACCATAGTACGCTTCGTCCTTTACAACAGGAAGGTTCCAGGCCCCCGTATCCTGAAATTTCTTCATTACCTCCGTCATCTTATCGCCGTCTAAGGTAATGATCTCCGGAGGATTTTGCATCAACTCACGCGCGGTGATTTCCTTGTACAAGGACTGATCGAACATAATGGGACGCAGGTCATCCAGCAAAATAACACCTTCCAAAGTGTTTGTCTCTTCGTCCACTACCGGGAAGATATTGCGTTTGGATTTCACCACCGCCTTCTTAATGATCTCTTCTAATGTCATACCCGCAGTGACCGGAATGAAATCGGTTTCCACGACGCGCGTAAGATCCATCAAGGTAAGCACGGCATGGTCCTTATCGTGGGTGATGAGTTCACCACGCCTTCCCAGTTCCATAGCATAGACCGAATGCGGAATGAAATATTTGGTCAGTGAAAAAGAGATCGCTGCCGTTATCATTAGCGGAATGAAAAGACTATACCCGCCGGTCACTTCGGCAATAAGGAAGATGGCCGTTAACGGTGCGTGTAGCACTCCGGCCATGAGACCGGTCATGCCTACCAGGGTGAAATTACTTTCTGAAATTGGACTGGCCAGCAACCCGCTGTGGTTAATGATCTTGGCCATACAGTTCCCCATAATACTACCCATGAAGAGCGTGGGAGCAAAAATTCCACCCACCCCGCCGGCACCGAAAGTAAGGGCACTGGCTATTACCTTGAACAAGACCAGTCCTCCCAGTAAGGCAATGACCACCCAAACATTCTCGAGGTCAAGATTGAAGAAATTATTTTCCAACGCCCGTTCGGGATTTCCCTGAACGAGGTTATTGATCACATCGAATCCTTCCCCATAGAGCGGAGGAATGAAATACACCAGGATTCCGATTCCGATACCGCCTATCAGCAAACGTTTCAGGGGAGAGCCCATGCGTTCGAACCGGTTTTGGAACCATTCGTAGGTTCTGGCAAAATATACGGAAACCAACGCTGCAACCAGTCCCAACAGTATGTAGAAAGGAATATCATTGAGCGTAAACGTTTCTCCCAAACGGAACGGTAACAGCACGTCATTTCCGAAGAAAAAGTAAGAAGTAATAATGGCTGAAACAGAGGCTAGCAATAGCGGAATTAAGGATACCAGGGTAAGGTCCAGGCTAAAGACTTCCACCGCAAAAATAATGGCAGCGATGGGAGCTTTGAACAGGGAAGACATAGCTCCGGCCGCTGCACATCCGATAAGTAGCGTACGTGTTGCCTGATTCATATGGAACAGACGCGAAACATTCGAACTAATGGCTGCCCCGGTCGAGACCGTTGGTCCTTCCAATCCCACCGATCCGCCAAAACCTACCGTGATAGGCGCCGCAATAAGACTGCCTACCATCTGAAACCGTCGCATAATTCCCTTACGTTTGGAAATGGCAAACAATGTGGCCGGAATGCCCTGGGCAATAGGATGTTTCAGAATATACTTCAGAAACAGGTACACCAAAACAAAACCGATCAGCGGAAAAATAAAGTAGAAGGCGTTTTGATATTCCTTGATCAGCTTTCCTTCAAGTAAGAACTGAATGAAATGGGTTCCGTTCTTGATAAGCACGGCGGCTACCCCGGATAAAAATCCTACAAGAATACTAAGAATAAAAACGAACTGCCTGTGAGAGATGTGCTTAAGTCGCCATATGAGAAAGCGGGTAAGCAATGATCGTTTTTGTTCTTGCATACCTCAAGGTACTAAAATGTGAGGGATCTGCTAGAGATCTAACTTAATGTTGAGTTCCCCAAGTTGTTCAGGATCAATAGGAGCGGGTGCATCGATCATCACATCGCGCCCGGCATTGTTTTTTGGGAATGCGATGAAATCACGAATGATCTCCTGTCCGCCCAGGATGGCTACCAGTCGATCGAGACCAAAAGCAATACCACCGTGAGGAGGGGCACCAAACTCGAAGGCATTCATTAAGAACCCGAACTGCGCTTTGGCCTCTTCAGGGGTGAAGCCCAGATAGTCGAACATCTGCGCCTGAATCTCCTTATCATGAATACGAATGGAACCACCGCCAATTTCGTTTCCGTTCAGAACGAGGTCATAAGCGTTGGCCTTAACGGCACCCGGATCGGTAGCCAGGAGTTCAAACTGTCCTGGCTTCGGAGAAGTAAAGGGATGGTGCATGGCGTGGTAGCGCTCTGTTTCTTCATCCCATTCCAACAGTGGAAAATCCACGACCCACAGTGGAGCGAATTCGTTAGCTTTTCGAAGTCCAAGACGTTCTGCGAGTTCCATACGCAGGGCGCTCAACTGGGCGCGGACCTTATTGGTGTTTCCTGAAAGGACGCAAATAAGATCACCGGCTTCGGCTCCTGTCGTTTCTGCCCATTTTGCCAGATCTTCCTGATCGTAAAATTTGTCGACAGACGATTTGTACGTGCCGTCTTCGTTGCAACGTACATACACCATACCCAATGCGCCAATTTGTGGACGCTTCACCCAGTCGATCAGCTTGTCGATCTCTTTTCGGGAGTAGCTGTTTCCACCCGGAACGGCGATACCAACGACCAATTCCGCCTTATTGAAAACATTGAAGTCTTTGTGCTGAGCGACCTCATTAAGTTCTCCGAATTCCATACCGAAACGGATGTCCGGCTTGTCATTACCATAACGCTGCATGGCTTCATCGTAGGTCATTCGCGGAAAGTCTCCGGTTTCCAGGTTGTGTAGTTCTTTCAATAAGTGACGGGTAAGTCCTTCGAAAGTGTTGAGCACATCTT
>CAZTLE010000037.1:15323-25246 GCA_964614415.1 uncultured Aureitalea sp.
CCTGCTCCACGAAGGCCATTTCGCAGTCAATCTGTGTAAACTCAGGTTGCCTATCGGCACGAAGGTCCTCATCACGGAAGCATTTCACGATCTGGAAGTACTTGTCCATGCCGCCTACCATAAGTAGTTGCTTGAACGTTTGCGGTGATTGCGGAAGGGCGTAAAACTGCCCCTCGTTCATTCGCGAAGGAACAATAAAGTCACGGGCTCCTTCCGGAGTTGATTTTATAAGATAGGGGGTTTCGATCTCGCAAAACCCTTTTTCAGACAGGTAATTCCGAACCGCCATGGTCACCTTGTGACGGAACATAAGATTTTCGCGTACCGGTTTTCTTCGGATGTCCAGGTAGCGGTATTGCATACGCAATTCTTCCCCACCGTCCGTTTCATCTTCAATAGTGAAGGGAGGTAGTAGCGCTTCATTCAGAATATTTAGTTCAGATACAAGAATCTCAATATCTCCCGTTGGCATCTTGGGATTCTTGGACTCACGTTCTATCACGGTACCGGTCACCTGAACTACGAACTCACGACCCAATTTGGAAGCGCGCTGCATAACATCAGCCGGGGTGCGCTCCTCGTCGAATATGAGCTGCGTGATCCCGTAACGGTCCCGCAGGTCTACCCATACCATGAATCCCTTATCACGGGTCTTTTGTACCCAACCTGCTAAGGTCACTGTTTCACCTATGTTCGATGCGCGTAATTCGCCGTTCGTATGTGTTCTGTACATGTGTGTATCCCTTCTGAATAAAACAGGTGCAAATTTATAAAGATAATGGGGGTTTACGGTAAAAAATGAAGAAGAATACGAGTGCTAAATGCCCGATAATCGAATGGTGATATCGACCAAACGCCTTCGAAACCATAAAAAATCGTTAAATTTAGATTAGAAACCAAACATTCGAAATTATGAGACAATCTTACTTCCGAAACAGGATACTCCTGTTTTTGCTAACATTTCCGTGCCTGATTTTTGCGCAAAATACCATTACGGGTACGGTACTAACCGATAGTGGAGACCCACTTTCCTTCGCCAATGTCGTTGAGAAAGGGACGTCCAATGGGACGACCACCGACATTGATGGGAACTTCTCTATCGACGTTGCCAGTATGCCGGCAACACTCGTATTCAGCTCCGTAGGTTTTGCGACCCAGGAGGTTGTGGCCAGTTCAACGACACTATCCGTCACTATGATCGAAGGGGATGCCCTGGATGAAGTGGTGATTGTAGGTAACAGGGCCAAGCCCAGAACAGTGCTTGAGTCTACCGTGCCTATCGATAACATCGGTGCAGCCGAGCTAGCAATCAGTAATCAGTTTGAAGTGGATAAAATGATCGCCTTCCGGGTGCCATCGTACAATTCCACACAGCAAACAGTTTCCGATGCTACAGCGCATTTCGATCCTTCCGAACTGCGAAACCTGGGTCCGAGTAGAACCCTGGTGCAGGTGAATGGAAAGCGTAAGAATCAGAGTGCTCTGGTATACGTGAATGAAACTCCAGGGCGTGGTGAAGTAGGGGTCGATATGAAAAGTGTCCCGGCCGCCGCTATTGAGCGTGTCGAGGTACTTCGTGATGGTGCAGCCGCACAATACGGATCGGACGCTATTGCCGGGGTGATCAACATCATTCTTAAAGAGCTTGTAGACCAAACAACGGTAAATCTTTCTACCGGAGTGATGACCGAAGGTGACGGATTTACATACAGTGGAGCCGTGAACCATTCCATCAATGGTAAAAGCGGGGCGTTCCTGAACCTAACAGCCGATTTCTACCACCAGGATTATACAGATCGTGCCGGAGAACCGGGGAATGACCTGCTCTTCGGAAATATTTTTGGGGATGAGACCCTTATTAATGGAACGGACCCTTTTATTCAGGCCAATCCCGATCTTGGAATGATCGTAGGACAGCCTGAGTACGACAAACTCGGACTGGCTTTTAACGCCGGCCTTCCCTGGTGTGATGGGAATGCCGAGGTGTATACTTTTGGTACGGCCCAGAACAGGGACGGAACAAGTTTTGCCCTCTACAGAACACCCTATTGGATTACGGATGACTTCGGATTACTTACGCCTCCGGGAGAAGAGTACAACGGATTCCAACCTACCTTCGAGACCGACATTCGCGATGTTTCCATTACCGTTGGAAACCGCTGGGAAATGTTCAATGGGTGGAACTTTGATCTTAGCTATACCTTCGGAAGAAATGCTGTTGATTATACGATTGGAAATTCAATCAACGTGGCATTAGGAGCTAATAGCCCTACTGAGTTCGATCCGGGAGGATACAGCTTTGCTAATAACATTGGAAACCTGGATATCTCGAAGAGCTTTGGTGATATTACCATTTCATTGGGTTCTGAAGTACGGGAAGAGAACTTCGTGACGCGTGAAGGAGAACCACTTTCCTATATCAACGGAGGTGTGCAGTCCTTCCCGGGACTTCGCCCTGAGAATGCCGTGGATGAAGACCGATCTAACATTGGAGTCTACGGAGGGATCGACTGGGATGCCACCGAGGAAGTTCTTGTGAGCGGTGCCGTTCGCTATGAAGACTACAGTGACTTTGGGGACAACTTGTCCTGGAAGGTGAGTGGACGTTATCTGTTAGGGAATTCCAAGGGCGCGATCCGCGCTTCTGTGAACACCGGTTTCAGAGCGCCCTCACTACATCAAATTTACCTGAGTAATATTCAGACACTTCAGTTAGCCGATGGTACGATCGGACAACAAGGGACATTCAACAATGTGGATCCGATCATCATCGATCCTGTGAACGGACTTGGAGTGCCAAGACTGGATGCCGAGGAGTCCTTTAACTTCAGTGGTGGATTCACCTATCGCATTGCTCCCAATTTTTCAGTAGCTATTGATTACTACAACATTCAGGTGGACAATCGCGTACTATTGACAAATCCGCTTGGGTTTGACGGGGATGATACCACAACGAATGCCGTAGAGCAGGTGCTGATCGATAACAACATTGGAAATGTTACCTTCTTTGTCAACGCGGTAGATACACAAACGCAAGGGATTGACCTCGTAGCCAACTACCGTAGAATTCCTATTGGAAATGGTGATCTGGATGTGAACCTGGCTGTGAACTGGAACGAAACCGAAATTGACGGGACCATTACTGTTCCCGAGAAGATTCTCAATGCCGGATATACGGACATTTTCAACCGTGAGGAGCAATCCCGTATCACGACCGCACGTCCTAACCTTACCGGAGTCCTTGGGTTGGAGTACAACATCGGTAAGTTCGAAGTTGCCGTAAACAACACCTATTTTGGCGAGGTAACCTGGAGACACCCTACTACGCCTGCGAATGATCAGACATTTGCCGGTAAGGTATTGACTGATGTTTCCCTGGCTTGTCAGGTAACCAATTGGGTGCGTGCTAAAATCGCGGCCAACAACATCCTGAATGTCTTCCCGGATGAGATCAATACATTTGGTGACTTCGGAACTGACCTTGGCGGTCGATTCCGTTATCCCTGGGAGGTAAATCAGTTTGGATTTAACGGAACTTTCGTAAACGGAGGACTAACCTTTAGTTTCTAGAAAATAGAAGAAAGAGAAGAGAGAATAGAAGCCCTGACTATGTCAGGGCTTTTTCTATACTGCTTTCAAATGCTCCGGTAATTGCAGATGTACCACGGTTCCGGAATCACTGCTGGAGATATCGAGGTTGCCTCCCAGTTTGCTCGCTCTGGATTTCATGTTTCTCAGTCCGCTGCTACTGGAAGTAACCTGTTCCGGATCATAGCCTGTGCCGTCATCCACAATCTCAATGGACGCGGGAGGTCCTGTAATGACCCGAACGTCAATCGTTTTTGCCTGCGAGTGTTTTACGGCGTTATTCACAGCTTCCTGCACCACCCGATACACATTCATGGTCTGCGACGGATTGAGAATGGCATCGTCTTCTCCTTCCTTGTGCACGTTCATTTCAATACCGGTCGTATTGGAAACTTTATAGGCCAGATACCGAATTCGTTCGGCGAGATCGTCCCAGGAAACCGAACTGCGGTTCATCACCCAAATGGTGTCGCGGAGGTCAGTAATGGCCTCCTGACTGAAATCGGATAGTTCTTTGAGTTTGCTCTCCGTAACGTCCGGGGTAACCCGTTTCATGCCCGTTCCAATGGTTTGGGCGGCACTGGCGAGGTAGGTGAGTTGGGAACCAATATTGTCGTGTAGCTCCTTGGCAATCCGTTGCCGCTGATCCTCCAACTTCTTGTTGGTCTCCACGGTGAGTAAAGCTTCTTTGAGTTCCTGTTCCTGCTTTTGATGTCTGATCTTAAGTCGTTGTTGCCGGTACACCAGGAATCCGATGAGAACCAGCAGCACGGCACCAATTCCGAGGAGTGTGTTTAGCAACCGCTGAAAATCCAATTCGGCTTCCTGCAATTCCAGGAGTTGTTCTTTCTCTTTGGTTCGAAATTCAGTTTCCTTCGCTTGTATGATCTCCAGGTTCTCGGCATTGTGCAAACTGTCGACCGCTTTGTTGTATCGGGCGATGACCAGATCAGCTTCCTGGGGCCGGCCTAATTGCAGGAGATTGGCCGATTTATAAGACAGGAATTCCCGATTTCTGAGATCGGAGAGCTTGTGATGATCGGTAATGCTATCCGCTATTTGGACATATACCAGGGCCTCCTCCGGCCGGGAGAGCTGGTTGTTGGAATAAATGAGTCCGTTAAGTGCTTCAATGAGTTTGAAAGGCTCCAGGTTCGCGGCAACACTCATGTCGTAGGCTTTGGAATAGGCAGAGATACCTTCTTCGAAACGATCCTGTCGCAAGTAGACCGAACCAATACAAAGCTGGTTTCCGGCGGCCGCGTAGCGATCCCCCTTGCGTTGTGCTTCTTCTACGCCCAAATTGAGTGTTCTCAATGCCTCCTCATACATTTGTTGCTCCATCTGACAAATTCCCAGATTCCAGTACGTGTGCGCTTTAAATCCCGATTCGAATTGAGCCTGGTACTCCAGTGACCGATTCAGATAAGGAGTCGCCTGATCATAGAGTTCCATATTCAGCAGTGCCATTCCGATATTGTTGTTGGCCATGGCGACGGGGCGGGTGTTGTTCTCAAGTTGTTTCGCCACTTCCAGGTATTCGATGAATTTTACCGAGGCGTTGGTGTAATCGGACAGGTTGGATAGCGCATTGCCGCTGTAGTTAAGCATGTTAGCCTGCAGGTCGAGAAGCCCTTCTTCTTTTGCCATGGGCATAAGAGAGTCCATTTTAAAGACCAGGTCCCGGTAGGTACCCGGAGCGTATAGCTTTCTGTAGCCGGTAACGGCGAGTTCCAGTTCCGCTTTTTTGTCATTTTGCTCCCGTGCGAATGCGAGCCCTTCCCGGAAATATTTGTTGAACTGTGAAGAATCCCCTCGTCTGTAGGCCACTACCAAAGCCCTATAGGCCTGGTTTTTTGCGGCAATCTCGTTGGAGGTGGCGATGACCTGTTTCAGGCTATCGGTCTTTTGTCCGAAGGACGGTATGTTCAGAAGAAATATGAAAATCAGAAGTGCCCAGGTTCTCATAGTATGCTTTTATGGGAAGTCATGGGTTGATTGGGGAAGTTGAGGATAAAGGTAAAAATTCCGTGGAAACTGAGTTCATAGGAGAAGCACAAAGTTCTTTCCTGCCCGTAATTATCAATAAGCATTTTGACATGTTCTGAAATCAAAGAAAGAAACAATTTCTCGTTTGTGATAGATTTTTAATGGGTCCTGGGGTAACAAAATGTGATGTCATAGAACGTGATACTGATATTAATAACAGTAAATCGCTTTCTATGAGATTATTCCCCGTTTATTCATTAAAAATTGTTTTGTTTTTGTTCTCGACAATTGTGATCGCACAAGATGGCGATGATCCTTCATTTAATGTTGAGAACGAATTTGATAAGATTGTAAAAGTCCCCGATTCCCCCGAGGCATTTGCATTCAAGAACTTCGGTAATACCGAAGTAGATATGTATCGAGGTATGCCCAATATTTCGATTCCCTTATACACAGTTAGTGGCAAGGATATAAGTATGCCAATCACCTTAGGGTATAATCCGTTGGATTTAAAGGTTGAAAGTCGAGCCTCCAGGACCGGTAAGGGCTGGAACTTAAACCTGGGAGGTAGAATTACCAGAAGGGTAATGGGCTCGACAGACGATTATTCACTGGGAGATATAAGCACCCCGTACAATGATCAACTTACGAAACAAAGCTATGATGATCTAATGAATTGGCACAGTAATGGGTTTGATTCTGAATTAGATGTCGCTTTTTATGTAGATATTCTTAAGTCATTGAGAAATAATGAAGTAGACTTTTCTCCGGACATATATAGTTTGAGTGGATTGGGGATGAGTGTTGACATCGTTATTGATCATAATGATCTGGCCATACCTCTCAATGAGAGGAATATAAAAATTGAGTTTCAAAGAGGTACTTTGGGATCAATTCTGTCCTGGAAGGTAACCAAGAATGGAGTAGAATATCATTTTAATCTTGCTGAAGAGACATATTACTATGATTTTGATGGTGCTGCCACAGGAACCGGTGGATATCAGGCAAAGTACAATTCGTCCTGGGTGCTCACCAAAATAGAGAGTCTCACAACCAAAGACATAATTGAAATAGGCTATTCTACAAACTCATGGGTGCAACCAAAACCGCTCTCCGCAAACACTAAGGCTAATAAAGCGGTCTACAATGCACTCGGCGATTTGGTTTCATGGGCCGATCTGGGAGAAAGCTTCGCTTATAAATACTACAGAATTGATGAATATTATCCTTCGAGGGTTGATTACAATGGAGAGACCATAGTAACATTGTCTTTTGGTGACAGACTGGACCTATCCGATAGCAGAAGACTTGTTGAGCTTGAAGTTGTAGATGATAGTCAAATCAATTCCATTAAGAAAATTGAATTTGAATACGATTACTTCGGGTTGAGCGTAGGGCAATCACCGGCAAGTGTGAGACCTGAGGATATCCAATTAAAGTTAGAGAGCGTGAGCTTCTCCAACCCCAGGCAGGGTACTTCGGAAAAGCAGACGTACGCTTTCGAATATTATGAGCCTGAAAATGTACCTGCCAGGGATTCTAAATCTCAGGATATGTTCGGATTTTACAACGGACATTCGAATCAGACCCTGATACCTTCCTGTACATTAGGTGATGATTTCTTTTCGGGAGCCAACAGAGATTTTGTTTTTGATAAGGCCATCACAGGTATTTTAACAAAAGTTGAATACCCTACGGGCGGGCATACTCTGTTCGAGTATGAGCAAGCCAGTAAGCTTATATATTCTACTACACCAATACCATTTAGTTTAACCGTTAGTGCTGGTGAAGGAAGGGTCGTCCATGAAGATAACTTAGGAATTTTTGATCTGGAATGCCTGAACTTTAGTGGATGTACTTCCGAAGATATAGGAGATAACCTTTACAGTTTACCAGAGCATCAAACGGTATCTTTTTCGGTATACAATACCGGAGATTATGAGGTCAATGTGAATTTTTATGGAGGTGTGCCAAATAGTAATTCTCATATCATGGCCACACTCTTAAAAAATGATGACATCAACAATATAAGCCCGACCGAGATAGTGGATATCATTCAGGGTCATATCGGCAATGAAACTATTTACAGATTTAATCCGGATAGTCCGGAGCCCCTGCCTGTTTTAAGGCAGTTAGATCCCGGCAGGTACCATGTCATAATTTTAAACAGGTTACCGTATCAAGTCGATTTGAGCGTTACCGAAATTGTACCGAGTCAGGTAGATCCTTATGTGGTCGGGACGCACTACTATCCAACATACAGACTAAAGGCAACCTCGGATTTTACCGACTTGGGTATGTTGGCCTACCAAAAAGAATATGCGTATTTGGGTCCTACTCAAAATACAATACCTCAAAAGTACTATTTGGGAGGGCAACTTAAGTTTGAGGATGGCCAGGTTAGGGAATATCCCACATTGCACCAACTGGCCAGTGCGGCTTCAGGAGATGAACCCATAGTAAGTTATGACGAAGTTCATGAAATAACGGTATCCAACCTGGATGATACTGAAAATTTCAAGAAGGTATACCGCTTCTATAATACAGGCAATAAAGGATCTATAACCAATTCGTCTTCATACGGTACACATACAAACTACTTCACCAATCCCCAAAAAGGACAATTAAGTTCTGAAGCATCTTACAATGATCAAGATGAGAAGCTTGTGGAAAGTGCTAATGATATGGTATCAGAGTCATTTGATGGTTTTGTCGGGGCAACTTCCAGGAACAGTTGGAATAATAGATATAAAATTCCCATACTTATTCAAGGAACATCGGGAAGCTATCAAATTTCATACATCGATATGGAAATGGATATGCTTATGTCCGATTTCATAGGGTCCTCTCCTCCGGTGGCAGCAATACCCGATGGTTGTTTTAACGGGACTTATAACTGCGTCTATTTTGACCCGACATTAGATGTGAAGCTCACATTAATCACATCGCGCATTTCCCAGATGTCAGGTCAAACACAAACCAGTTATTTAGATGGTGGTGAGATTAGTCAAATAACAGATAATACGTATAACGAAGATTTCCTGCTGGCCTCAACAAAACTAGTAGCCAGCAATGGAGATGAGGTGATTACGAATTACACATACCCACTGGACTTAACAAACCCAACGGCCGCCGAACAGAAGTTGATCAATCAATTAAGGGTATACACACCCATTGAAGTAGAAACTGTTTTGCAAAAAGCTTCGGGTCAGGTACAGGAAAATCAGAAAGTATATACCGTTTATAAAGACTGGGGTAATGATGTGGTTTTGCCGGAAAGGTTGAAGACCGCAAAAGCGAATGACACTTATGAGGATCGCATCATTTATTATGATTACGACATTTCCAACGGGAATCCGGTGGAAATTGGTAAGGCTGACGATGTCCATACCGTTTACATCTGGGGCTATCACCAGGTTCAGCCAATAGCCAAGATAGAAAACGCAACGTATTCACAGGTTGCATCTCAGGTACCTAATTTACAGTCTCTGGCCTTACTTGATAATGACAGGACAGAAGGTTTTACCGGTAATGAGGGTGCATTGAGACAGGCTTTGAATGACCTTAGAGCCAGTTTGCCTGATGCCATGGTCACCACTTATACCTATGATCCTTTAATAGGGGTGACGAGTATTACGGATCCTCAAGGCGACACTACCTACTTTCACTATGATGATTTCCATCGGTTGGAGTATGTAAAAGACAAGGATGGTAATATTCTAAGCAAGAATGAATACAACTTCAAACTTCAAAACTAAGGACATCATGAAAAACATAATATATAGCATTGCATTTATACTACTGCCATTCTTAAGTTCATCACAGACCGCTACAGAGAATTATGTACGGACGACAACCCCTCAGGTTGAAGTAGAGACCGACTCTGTACTCAATGACCTGCCATCCGATGACAAGATTGAATCGATCACCTATTATGATGGCTTGGGCAGGCCAATACAGAGTGTCACCAAGCAAGGTGGCGGACAACAACAAGACATTATTTTGCCGGTGGTTTATGACCAGTACAGTCGACAAGCACTGGAATATTTGCCCTATTCCAGAAGTAGTTCTTCCCTGGACATTGAAGACCCTTCGCAGATTATAAGCAATATAGATGCATATTATCTGGCCAAATATCCGGAGGACCTTAATGGTTCTAACCCCAATCCATATAGTGAAAAGGCATTAGAAGCTTCACCGTTGAATCGTGTATTGGAGCAAGGTGCGCCCGGAGAAGATTGGAAAGTAGACACCGCAAGCGATACGGATCATACCATAAAGTTTAAATATTCTACTAATTCCCAGAATGATGATGCCGTACGGTTGTATACCGTTAACTATCCTTC
>CAZTLE010000038.1:0-25015 GCA_964614415.1 uncultured Aureitalea sp.
GTTAGTGAGTTCTCTTTAAAGATGTTTCTGAAATAGTAATTGGGGTACTCATTTTGAGATTCGATACGGACCAGGATCTTTCCGGACTTCATATCGATAGCCGAATACAACGCTTCAAGTTTATCGGTATACGGAGACTGATACAATCGTTTCGATGTTTTGGAACTCACATCAAACTCATCCACGAACGGAAATTGCCCTTTTTCTGAAAAGCCATCGCCCATGAGATAGGCCTTGCCATTATTCAGTTCAAGTACATAGCGGTTATACTCGTTTTTCTTGGTCACGAAGTCTCCCGGATCACTGTATCGATCCTGATAGTTACGATCTGAAATAACCACAGGTTCTTCATTGGCGTTAGAAGGATTGAAGGTATATATTTTTGTGTTCCGGTCATTCCACCACCAATCATAGGCAACGGCCACATTGTCATCACCCCAGGTAATTCCCGAAAAACGGTTTTTCGTTTTCATGACGAGTTGAGGCTCGGAAGTGAAGGGTGCAGCGAGCTGATATACAGCATCTCTATGAGGAGCCTCCACGGCAGGATCTCCCTGGTCCTGCGCCTCGGCCCAGTAAAGTACGGCCGCTTTGTCCGATCTCCAGTTGAGTCCTCGTTTTCCCAGTCGGGTGGCCATGAAACCTTTGGGTTGTACTTCATTAAGCGGTACGGTGTTTACAACACTTACCAGATTTCCTTCTTTGTTGTATACAACTTCTTCCATGGGGAATCTGTAATACGGAACGATATAGGAGAAGGGGCGTTGTACCTTGGTGACCAAGATGTAATTACCGTCCGGTGAAAAGCTAATTCCCCGATACATGGCGGCCGGCAGGAAATCACTTAGGCGTCCGTCCAGCGAGACCTTTTTTATTTCGGAATACGCCAGTACTTCGAAGTTGTGTTCGTCGTTCGGATTTTTAAGCAAATCCTGATAGGTTCTGTTTTGTGCCTTGGCACCGTCGCTTACCGAAATTGTGGGTCCTTGAGGTACCGCTTCGGCAGTATTGATAAGTTCTTTTCTGTTACCGGGCAACATTTTTACCAATAGTGCAGAGCCATCCTTGAACCAGTTGATAGCGTCCCCCAGATTGGCATTGACCATGGCACCGGTAAGCTTTTTGGCCCGGGCATTTTGAATATCAACAACCCATACTTCTACTCCGGTTGCCGTGCTGTTCAAACAGGCAATCATCGATTCATCCGGTGACCAGCTGAATCCGGAAAGCCGGGGAGAGGAAGGAAGTCCCGAAACTTGCTTAACGTCCTTTGAGGTTGCTTTTTTAACCTTAATATTATTGTAGAAGGTAGTTCGGCTACCGATGTTGGTCTTCGGATTGATCCGGAGTCCGCCCAGGCGCATTTCGGTTTCCGAAAGTTCGGCGATGGATTTATACGCGTCCCGGTAAATGAGTAAAACGTTTTCCCCTTTGCTATCTATCTGAACGGCCGGAGCCAGAGGCGCTTCGACGAGTTCGAGAATTTCCTCGGGTGGATTTTGATAGGACAGGTTTTCCTGGCAAAAGAGCGGTGCCGAAGTCGCGATAATCAACAGGGCGAGAAGTACTTTTTTCATGATCTCAAATTTTCTAAAAAGGTAGCCAAAAACTACCGCACCTCCAATTGCCCGGGTTTGTTTAACACGCTGCATTCGTTAAAATTAAAAGACATATTACCGAGAATATGTATCTTTCCCGCTCCATATAAAAAGTAATTGCATGCATACTTCACGGATTTCAGGTTTAGGTTATTATGTTCCGGAGAATGTAGTGACCAATGACGATCTGTCTAAGCTTATGGATACGAACGACGAATGGATCCAGGAGCGAACCGGTATTAAGGAACGGCGACATATCAAGCAGGGTGATGGAAACACCACTTCCATTATGGGGGTGAAGGCCTCCACAATTGCACTGGAGCGCGCCGGACTTGAACCCAACGACATCGACATGGTCATTTTTGCCACCCTTAGCCCGGATATGTATTTTCCCGGTGGCGGTGTCCAGATTCAGGATCTTATGGGTATGCGAACCGTTCCGGCACTTGATGTGCGCAATCAATGCAGCGGTTTTGTGTATGCTCTTTCGATAGCCGATCAGTTTGTAAAAACCGGAATGTATAAGCATGTTTTGGTCGTGGGAAGCGAGAACCATAGCGGCGGATTGGATTTCACAACACGCGGAAGGGGCGTCTCGGTTATTTTTGGCGATGGGGCAGGTGCGGCCGTAGTTTCGAGAAATGAATCGGGCAGAGGAGGTATCCTCTCCACACATATGCATAGTGAGGGGAAACATAAAGATGAGCTTTCACTTCAGGGGCCAAGTACCGGCTACTGGGTGCCGGAGATCATTGAAAAGAACCCGCAGGAAGACATTCCCTACTACCCGTACATGAACGGACAGTTTGTATTCAAGAATGCCGTGGTGCGCTTTTCGGAAGTGATCATGGAAGGCTTGCAGGCGAACGACCTCGGTGTGGCCGATATCGATATGCTTATTCCGCATCAGGCGAACCTGCGTATTTCACAATTCATTCAGAAGAAATTCGGATTGTCAGACGACAAGGTCTACAATAATATTCAGAAATACGGAAACACGACGGCTGCCTCAATCCCAATAGCGTTGACGGAAGCCTGGGAGGCCGGAAAGATCAAAGAAGGAGATTTGGTCGTCCTGGCCGCTTTCGGTAGCGGGTTTACCTGGGCCAGTGCCGTGATTCGCTGGTAAAAAAACCTGGCACATTTAGTTTATAATTTCATGCCATAGATATAAAAAGAGAAACCCCTCAACAAGGAGGGGTTTATTTTATATAGAACCTAATGGCTTTTATACAATTTAGAACGGCTAATTCAAATAAACTATAAAATGCCTCAGGCAGACACTTATATAGACTGAAAAAAGTGCCAAATGTTTCATAGAACGCTGGTATTTAACGTAACAATAACATCTGGCACCTTGGGGGGTTAGAATATGCCGCCGCTTCCTGATTGTTCGTCGTTATCTCTTCGCTTACGAGATTTGGCTCTGTATTTTCCACCACCGAAGCGATAGGATAGATTGACGTTCCAGGTATTACTTTCAAAGTTGAAGGCACCTGTTTGAGTGAATGGTCTGCTTCCTTCAAATCGGAACCACATAGTGTTGAAAATATCATTCAGGTTAAAACTGAAGGTTCCGCGACCATCCCATAAACTGTAACGTGCTCCCACGTTTACCATGGCCATAGTCTTTATATCAAATTGCAAGGTTTTTTGTGGTCCGCGGAAAAGTCCGAAGGCCGAAAGTGTTAAGTCCTTAGTAACCTTGAAGTTGTTGATCATTCGTGCGTTGAACGACTGGTTGTCAACTTCGCGCTCCTCGCGTACAATGTCTGCCTCCGTAGGTTCCTCTATGTTGGGGTCCAGACTTTCGGTAATACCTGTTTGCGTTTGGCTAAAGAAATCCAGGCTGAAGTTAAAGTTCCACCATTTGGTTGGCCTGTAATTCGAGGAAACTTCAAATCCGTACGATGTGGTATTGTCGAAGTTGTCATACGTCAGGATTACCCGATCCAGGTTGGAACGGTCCACAAATAAAGCCCGGTTCAACTGGTCTTCAATAACACGGTAGAATACACCGGCTGTGATATTACCTTTACCTAAACCTCTTGTATAATTCAATTCCATAGAGTTGGTAAACTGAGGCTGTAACTGCGTATTACCAAAAGAGGAAATCTGCGGTGTCGTAAACTCACGAATAGGGTTTACCTGATCTAATCCCGGACGATCGATACGGCGGCTGTAGCTCACCTGAAATTGATTCTTTTCGGAAGGTGTAAATGTTACAAATGCCGAAGGATATACCTGCACATAATCATTGGTAAAAGAGCGAACAGTGTTCGTGTCGGCTACAACTTCTACTGTTTCAACACGAGCACCGGCCTGAACGGACCATTTTTCGCTAAGTGTTTTTCCATAAGTGACATAGGCAGAATAGATATCACGGCTATAGTCGAAAAGGGTGTTGGGCGCTGATATAACTAAACCGTTGATATCTAATGTTTGGGTTGATTCATAATCGATCTGGGTTTCAAACAAACGCGCCTCGGCTCCTAATTCAAGCTTGGTAGTTTCATTGAGTGGATTCACATAATCCAGGTTTATGGTAGTCCGGCTACGATCCGTTTCAAACATATCAACGTAGTCATCGGTCATAGCAGCTCCAGTGAAGGCAAAATCGGCTACCTGCTCCCCGTCAAATACATTATAATCGGCCTCCAACTCAATATTATGGCCTTCCTTGGCAAAGTCAAGCTTGTAGTTGAAGTTATACTGCTGAGACCAGTTTTCGGAATCCGGCGTAAAGAACTGGATTTGATCCAATTCAGGAGCATCGTAGTTCACAATAGCCGTTTGGCCTGAAGTAATTCCGTCAAAGATGTTCTGATTCGTGAAAAACGAGAGAGTGTTCTTATCGTTCAGATAGAAATCGATTCCTATCTTGAACAGGTTAGACGTATTTCGGTCCAGGAAGTTAAAGAACTGCTCGGAGTTGTCATCCGGACGGAAAACGTTTCCGTAGAACTCGTTCCGGTTGGTATTGTGTCCCCAGTTTCCGTAGAGGTTCACCTTTCCATTACGGTAGTTCATATCTATGGAACTGTTGAACTTGGGTTGTAGCTCATAGGTGAATCCTACGTTGGCATTTCCGTTAAAGCCGATGTTCACGTTTTTATGCAGAATGATATTAACGATACCACTCATCCCATCGGGGTTATATTTAGCCGAAGGATTGGTAATCAATTCAATCTGCTTGATAGATTGCGAAGGGATCTGCTTCAATAATTGCGCTACAGGCACGTTGGTGAACTTACCATCTACCATTACCTGAACGTTTTGATTTCCACGCAATGAAAGTGCTCCTGTTTGCTGATCAACACTTACCGAAGGAAGGTTGTTCATTATGTCGGAAGCTGTAGGTCCGGCTGTGGTAAGGTCTTTTCCTACCGTAATTACTTTCCTGTCCAGCTTTTGCTGAATAGTGGTTCGCTCGGCGGTTACGGTAACTTCATCCAGGGCTTCTACATCTTCCTCAAGTTCGATGTTCCCCAGTTTTAGATTTCTGCTACCGGATCTAATCTCTATCTCGGTCTCATAGGTTTTGTATCCTATATATTGGATGGTAACCATGCTTTTACCTTCAGGAATTTCCGAAATGGTAAATTTTCCATTGTCGTCGGTCACTCCACCGGTTATGATGTTACCCTCCATATCCTTTACGGCCACAGTTACGTAAGGAATGGGCTCTTGTAGGTTCTTGTCGATAACGGTTCCGCTAATCTTTCCGGGTCTGTCAGAGTCGGGGTCTGTAAATGAAAAACCGGAGACACTAATCAATAGTGCCAGTAGTAAACATAACTGTTTCATTTTTTTGATTGAGTTTGTTAGATAATTGTATTGCTTGATACCTTGTATAACATAACCGGAGACGCTTCTAACCCCAGTTTTCAAGATAATTACACATATGACGATGGGCGGAGAATCCTGTTACAATTAATTAAGACTTTAACACTATTCTAACATTAGGAAAGAGAACCTCTGTAAAACAACAAACCCGAAGTCTAGAACTCCGGGCTTGTGCCTTTACTGCTATTATTAACACTAACCATCAACGTAAAAATTTTCACAGTAAAGCGAGAAATATTTCTACAAAGTAGACGACTTTTTTTTATTTATGTTACACAAGCGTATTTTTTTAACTAAGTTTTATGAACATACCGGAGGTAAGTGTTAAATTACCTTTGAAATTAAAAAAATGAAGAAGACTTTGGTCCTTGGGGCAAGCCTAAATCCCTCGAGATATTCTAACTATGTGATTCACAAATTAGTAGCTGCCGGTCATCCCGTGGTGGCCCTGGGTCTAAGATCCGGGGAGGTCGCCGGAGTGACCGTTTCAAAGGAGAAAACAGAATACCGGGACGTTGACACAATTACCTTATATCTCGGGCCAAAGAACCAACCCGAATATTACGATTACATCCTTTCGTTACAGCCCAAACGCGTTTTGTTTAACCCGGGGACCGAGAATCCGGAGCTCTACGAAATACTCCGGGAAAACAACATTCACTTCGATATTGCATGTAACCTTGTTTTACTTAGTACGAATCAGTACTAGTCCCATAAAGGTTATAAATCCGTTCAGTACCAGAATGAAAAACTGCCAGTCGAAATTGAGGAATTCAAGGGACAGGTAGCTTATAAGATATCCTACAAAGGGCGAAAGGATAGCCACTAACGGTACCCAGGCATCACGCACCTTCCATTTGGTGAACATTCCGAAGGCGTAGAGCCCCAGGAGCGGACCGTAGGTATAACAGGCAAAGGTGAAAAGCTTCGCGATCACCGAGGCATCTCCAATAATGTAATTGAAGATCAGGATCACGACGAAGAGTACCAAAGACATTATAATATGCACGCGTTTACGAACCCGTATCTGTCCCGCCTCGTCATGTTTCTTTTCTATATCCAGGATGTCAATGCTGAAGGAGGTCGTAAGCGACGTGAGCGCGCTGTCCGCGCTCGAATAAGCGGCTGCAATAAGTCCCAAAAGGAAGAACACTGCAATGCCGATTCCCAGGCCCGATTCGACCGCGATCGTGGAGAACAGCTTGTCTTTATGAGCGTCGATCCCATTTTGTTCTGCATATACCGTTAGCAACAGTCCCAAAGCAAGGAACACAAAATTGACCACTGTGAGGACCAGGGTAAACCAGAACATGTTCTTTTGGGCGTCTTTCAACGATCGGCACGTAAGATTTTTTTGCATCATATCCTGATCCAAACCTGTCATAACAATAGCGATGAAGGCACCGCTAACGAACTGCTTTACAAAATGATCTCCCGAGCGCCAGTCGTCAAAGAAGAACATGCGTGACAGGTCGCTGTCCGCAATAAACCCGAACACAGCACCCACCGAGTCCAGATTCATGTCCGAAGCAATGATCGAAATGGCAACGCCCACTGCTATGAGCATGAACAGGGTTTGGAGCGTATCTGTCCAAACAATGGTTTTAATACCGCTTCGGAAGGTGTACAGCCAAATAAGCAGTATTGTCACAGTCACAGTTGCCCAGAACGGAACACCCATAGCGTCGAACACCAGATCCTGAAGTACTATTGCCACCAGATACAGCCGGAAGCAAGCACCTACGACCCGGGACAACTGAAAGAACCAGGCTCCGGTTTTATAAGAGGCATTTCCGAAGCGACCTTCCAGATAGGTATAAATTGATGTTAGATTCAATCGATAATAGAGCGGCAGTAAGACCATGCCAATCACGGCATATCCAACAGTATACCCCAGGACCACCTGAAAATAGCTGAACTTCGATGCTTCCACCCAGCCGGGTACCGAGATAAAGGTCACTCCGCTCAACGAAGCGCCTATCATACCAAAGGCAACAACATACCAGGGAGAGGATCTGCCCGCCCTGAAAAACTCTATGTTATTCCCGGTTTTATTGGTGAGAAAAGAGATAACTATAAGGACGCCAAAATATCCGGCAATGAGTAGTAGAATTTGAGTGGGCTGCATAGGGTGTACTTACGGTGCGAAAAGATAACGGAAAAATTGTAAATGTACATGCGCCGAGTACGACATAATTATACTCTGCCATTCCGATAGGGAATTATGGAATTCTCATAATTCTACTGATTTAACAGGCAATTAGTTAAGAAAATTCCGATAACAAGTATTTTTTTTGCGCGAAACGCAACATTCTTTCAAAAAACAGGCATTTGTATGGGGTAATGGCCTTTTTTTTCGCTACTTTTGGAAACTATCAAATTGGAGTCATCAACCAGATTTTGATGTAAGTCATCAACCTAAACTTAAAACTATGTGTTCCAGACTTTTACTACTTGTTGCTTTCCTGTTTGTGGGAGCAACCGCAAGCTCTCAGGAGTACTTGCAAATGATTGACGACGGTACCTACAGTGTACAGGAGATTATTGACAATGCCGAAGCCTATTTTGAAAACCGAGACAAAGGAAAAGGATCCGGCTATGTGCAATTCAAACGATGGGAATATATGGCGTTGCGTCTTATGAACGAAGACGGCTATCTTCCTTCTACCACAGAACGACTTGCTGAATTAGAGCGTTACAACGCATACCTTAACGAAACATCCGGTAGCCGTTCCTCTTTAAATTCGAACTGGGTTGAACTCGGTCCGGACGATTGGAACTCGACTACGGCATGGAGTCCCGGTGTAGGACGAATTACAGGAGTGTCCGTAGACGCTAATGACAGCGACCACATGATCGTAGGAGCAAATACCGGTGGTGTATGGCGTACCATCGATGGTGGAGCTACCTGGACCCCGCTTACCGATTTCTTCTCTAACCTTTATGTGTATTCGGTAACGATCGATCCTTCCACCTCCACAACGTATTACTTCGGTTCTTCTTCGGGACTTGTATTTAAGTCGACCGACAGCGGAGCTACCTGGACCCAGATTGGAGACGTGAGTAACTCCCTTATCAACAAAATATTAGTTCATCCTACTGATTCCGATATCATCTTTGCGTGTTCACAAAACGCGGGATTATACCGTACAGCTAATGGAGGAACCAGTTGGTCCAATGTTACACCGGGGGACGGTAACTCTTATGACGTGGAGTTCAAACCCGGTGATACTAACACAGTATATGCAGGTGGACAAAGCGTTCACAAATCGACCGATGGCGGAGCCAGCTTCAGTACTATTGGAGGCTTCAACGGTGGCGCCAAGATGATTGGCGTGTCTGCCGATGATCCGGATATCGTATATGTTGTGGATGCCGATGGAAATGAGTTCGGTGGATTCTACAAGTCCTTGAACAGCGGTGACACCTATACCGAGCAGGGCCACACCAACCGAAACTACTTTGGATATGACACGGCCGGATTCGGTTCCGGAGGTCAGGCTCCTCGTGACATGGGGATTGCTGTAAACCCAACCGATGTGGACGAGGTACACATCGCCGGAGTGCTAACCTGGAGATCCTTGGATGGTGGAACGAATTTCGCGAATACATCCGACTGGATTCCCGGACAGGCAGCAGCAGCGAACAAAGGTTACTGCCACGCCGATGTTGATGATATAGAATTCTATGGTACTACCATGTATGCCGCAACGGATGGTGGTATTTTCAAGGCTGAAGATACTGGAAATCTAAACCCGAACTATTATACCGACTTAACCGAAGGAATCGGAATCCGTCAGTGGTACAAGATCGGAGTATCCCAAACACCTGATGTTGTAATCGTAGGTGGATCACAAGACAATGGATCATCATTCTACACAGCCGCCAACGGATGGGTAGACTACATTGGAGCAGACGGAATGGAGAACTTTGTCGATAAGGACAATCCCCTGCGTATGTATGGAATGATCCAATTCGGTAGAATGTATCGTACAGATAATGGTGCCGTTACTCTGGTAGACCTTCCCGAACCCGGACAGGGCTTTGGAGAATGGGTAACGCCTTTCGAGCAGGATCCGACCATTACGGATAAGATCTACTGCGGATATAACATTGTTTACGAATCCCTCAACCGAGGAGTTACCTGGACAGCCATCTCTCAGAACTTTGGTGGAGATCTCGATGAAATGAAGATCGCACCTTCAGACAATCAGGTGATTTACGCTTCAAATAGCGGAATTCTTTACAAAACAGAAGACGGTGGAGCCACGAGCTGGGCGACAAAAACCTCTCCCGGTGGTGTGATCAACTCAATGGCTGTTCACCCAACCGATCCTAACAGAATTGCCGTTGCCGTAACGGCCGGAACCAAAGTTCGTGTTAGTACTGACGGAGGAGATAGCTGGACAACGGTGAACTCCGGACTTCCAAACTTTGCTTCTTTAGCCGTAGCATGGGATGACAACGGTGAAAACGGTCTTTACGTTGGTATGGATTACGGTATCTATTATATCGATGATACCTACACAGACTGGCAACCTTACAATACAAATATGCCTAATGTTATAGTGAACGAATTGGAGATCAACTACGCCGATGATATGGTGTATGCCGGAACCTACGGTAGAGGTACCTGGGCTTCTCCTCGCTATGACACTGTACTTGCAGTAGAGGATTTCCTAAACGGAAACAATGTAGGCATCTTCCCCAACCCGGCCACTACCGAAGTTAACATCGTTATGAACCAATCTGCGGAAGCCGATGTTCATGTATTCGATGTAACCGGAAAGCTTGTGATCTATGAGGCCAATACGTTCATCGAGAGCCGCCACACGGTAGATATTTCTTCATTGAATGCAGGAATCTACTTTGTACGGATCAATGCGAACGGAAGTTCGATTACCAAGAAATTGCTCAAGCAGTAATATACTTTTCATACAGACGATGCTCCGGAAGACAAACATGTTTTCTGGAGCATTTTTTTTATCTTGAAGCCCATAACCAAGCCATGGAATTTTCGTCGAAACTACTTGAAAACGCCGTAAATGAGATGTCTCAGCTTCCCGGAATCGGGAAGCGAACAGCGCTTCGCCTGGTGCTTCATTTGTTACGGCAACCTGGGGATCAGACGCACCGGCTGTCGTCCAGTTTACTGAAGATGCGCGACGAGATCAACTTTTGCAGTAACTGTCATAACATCTCAGACACTACGTTGTGTGAGATTTGCGCCAATCCCAACCGAAATGAGCGCATGATTTGTGTTGTGGAAGACATTCGCGATGTTATGGCCATAGAGAATACAAGTCAGTATAAAGGCCATTATCACGTGCTGGGCGGTAAGATATCACCTATGGACGGTATTGGCCCTACCGATCTTACCATTGCTTCGTTGGTGAATAAAATAAAATCAGGCGACGTAGACGAGCTTATTTTTGCGTTGAGCGCCACTATGGAGGGCGATACGACCAATTTCTACATCTTTAAACAAATTGAAGGCGAAGAGGTGGTAACTACCACTATTGCCCGTGGCGTACCTGTTGGTGATGAATTGGAGTATACCGATGAAATTACCCTGGGACGTAGTATCCTCAATAGAATCCCATTCGAAACCTCGCTAAAAAGCCAGTAGTATCTTGAAGCTCTCGGTTGTCATCCTTAACTACAATGTCCGATACTTTCTGGAGCAGTGCATTATAAGCGTGCAACGCGCCCTGCGGAATATTGATTCTGAAATCATAGTGGTTGACAATAACTCCGGTGACGATAGCTGTGCAATGGTTCGGGAGCGATTTCCGGAGATTAGGCTCATCGAGAATTCCGAAAATTTGGGTTTCAGCAAGGCCAATAATAAGGCCGTACAATCCGCACTTGGAGAATATGTGTGTATTCTGAATCCCGACACTGCGGTTGGAGAAGATACCTTTATGAAGGCCTTATCCTACGCCGAATCCGTTGAAGATATCGGTGGCCTGGGTGTTAAGCTGATCGATGGAACAGGTCGGTTTCTTCCCGAAAGTAAACGGAATGTGCCCACACTCGGTATATCGCTCTCAAAACTGTTAGGTAAAAGGAAGAATCGCTACTATGCACGGCATCTTTCAGAAACAGATTCGGGAGAGGTAGCTGTACTGGTAGGGGCTTTTATACTTTTGAAGCGGGATCACTATACTGAAGTCTCAGGTTTTGATGAAGACTATTTCATGTATGGAGAGGATATTGACCTTTCTTATAAGATACTCAAAGCCGGTTATAAAAATCACTATCACGGGGGACTTTCCGTGCTGCATTATAAGGGAGAAAGCACCACCCGCGATAAGGCGTATATGGATCGGTTCTACGGTGCTATGAAGATATTTTACCGAAAGCATTTCAAGGGTAACATAGCACTTAATATGTTGGTTTCAATCGGACTGGTTGGTGCAAGATGGTTTCGATCTGCCAATGGGAAAAGAGAAAAGTCAAGAATCAGACAACCTGAACAAGCCATGTTGCTTTCAGATAATTTAAGCCTGCTTCAGCAATTGTCGGCTCGCCTCGAATTACCACTCACCACCTTGTCCAAATCCCGGCTAAAAGAAGCCGTTATCGAGAATACCATGATCATTTTCGATGCTGAATATTTGCCCTATGCGCACATATTTACCGCTATGGAAGAACTCAAGGGACATAATAATTCCTTCAGGATCCGTCCTCCGGGCTGTAACTTCATACTGGGGAGCGATCACAGCGACCAAAAGGGTAGTGCCATTGTTTTTTAGGCCTTTTCGACCAAAAAAGATCAAAAAATACCTAATTTTGCACCTGCTTACTTGTGGTAAGCGACTACATTCGAAATCCTACTTAGAAAGACATCAAGACGTATGGCAAAGTTTGAGTTGAAGCTACCGAAAATGGGCGAAAGTGTTGCCGAAGCCACCATTACCAGTTGGTTGAAAAATGTGGGTGACACGATTGAGGCCGATGAAGCTATCCTGGAAATCGCCACCGATAAAGTGGACAGCGAGGTTCCCAGTGAGGTAGACGGTGTATTGAGTGAGATCCTGTTCCAGGTGGACGACGTGGTTCAGGTGGGGCAAACGCTGGCTATCATTGAAACCGATGCTGATGTAAGTTCAGATGATACCGGAAGTACTCAGGACGAGGTGGTGACTGCAGAGGAACCGCCGGCCCAGGTAGTTGCGGAAGTAGAAGCACGAGTCGCTCAGGCCGTGGAAACTGCACATAGCGTTATCGCAAGCAACGGCGACAGGTTCTACTCACCATTGGTGCGAAACATTGCGAGCACCGAAAATATATCACAAACCGAACTAGACGCTTTACCTGGTACCGGAAAAGACGGGCGGGTTACGAAGAACGATATTCTTGCCTATGTGAAAAGCAGGACAGATGTTCCGGCCACTGATACAACCAAAACCGCAGTGAAACCGGCCGTAGCTGCTCCGGTGGCTAAAACAACGACAACCCCTGTTTCTGTGAACGGTCAGGATGAGATCATTGAAATGACCCGTATGGGTAAACTCATCGCCAATCACATGACGGAGAGCATTCATACATCTGCTCATGTGCAGTCTTTTGTAGAGTGCGACGTAACCAACATTTGGAACTGGCGAAACAAGGTAAAGAACGACTTTGCGAAGCAGGAGGGCGAAAAACTCACATTTACCCCGATCTTCATGGAAGCCGTTGCGAAGGCGTTGCGTGACTTCCCAATGATGAATATTTCTGTGGATGGCGATAAGATCATCAAGCGCAAGCAGATCAATCTGGGAATGGCTGCAGCCCTGGCGGATGGAAATCTCATTGTTCCCGTGATTAAGAATGCCGATCAGTTAAACCTGGTTGGAATGACCAAAGCCGTCAATGACCTTGCCAACAGAGCGCGGAACAATCAGTTGAAACCCGATGAAATTCAGGGTGGTACATACACCGTGACAAATGTAGGGACATTCGGTAGTATAATGGGAACCCCGATTATCAATCAACCACAGGTAGGAATACTGGCATTGGGTGCCATTCGAAAGGTGCCTGCTGTTATAGAAACGGCCGAAGGAGATTTCATTGGTATTCGCTATAAAATGTTCCTGTCTCATTCCTACGATCACAGGGTGGTAAATGGTGCACTTGGAGGACAATTTGTCAAGCAGGTAGCGGACTACCTCGAAGCCTGGGATGTAAATCGGGAGATTTAGTTGTTAGTCTGTAGTGGTTAGTTGTAAGTCTGTAGTGATTAGTTGTTAGAGGTTAAATAGAGTTATTATTAACCGAATAACCGAATAACCGAATAACCGAATAACCCAATAACCAAATCAACAAATCAACAAATCAACGATTCAACATTTCTGAATTCCGAAATCACTTCAATTTAGTTAGCTCCTTAGGGTTCTCATGGGCTGAATCAACAGGCACTTCTGGCAGTTCGCAATATTCAAACTACTAATTCACCCGGATTTCCACGCAACATTTTTGATTTTTCAATACTGAATTATGAAGAACTTCATATATTAATCAGTAAATAAATCAAAAGAATATGCTTCCATATCTCTACCAAACGAAAGTAAGTTTCCTGAGTAACTATCGCCAGTCAGTAACGTTTTTAGCTGTTTTCATCTTAAGTATTACAGGGCTCACTGCGCAGGGATACGTGCAGGTTGGGAATGATATAGATGGACAAATTGCCAGTGAGCAATCAGGAATAGCTACCGGTCTCAGCCAGGACGGTAATCGGATTGCGGTTGGGTCGCCATTTATATCGAACGTTATCGCACCTGGATTGGTACGTGTGTATGAACAGGTGAATGATACCTGGGTACAGTTGGGATCCGATATCATTGGTGAGAATGATGAAGATGAATTCGGTCGGTATTTGAGTCTGAATGGCGATGGCTCTATCATCGTAATTGGCGGGCCTGAAAATGATGAGGCCAACGATACTGCCGGACATGTGCGCGTGTATCAGTATGACGGCTCGGATTGGGTTCAGATGGGACAGGATATTGATGGTGTTGACGTCAATGAGCGCTTTGGAAGTGCTGTAGCCATTAGCGCGGACGGTACTCGCATTATTGCCGGGACGCAGTTTGGCAGGGATTCCAATAATGTGATTACGGGTGATGCGCGTGTGTATGAATTCTCCTCGGGATCCTGGAATCAATTGGGGCCGGATCTGGACGGGTCGTTTCAAAGTGAGGGATATGGTCGTAGTGTAAGTATGAGTGCCGATGGGACCCATGTGGCAGCAGGTGCGCCGTCAAATGACAACGGTGGATTCAATCTCGGACGGATAGAGATTCTCGAATATAATGGTTCCAATTGGATACAGGTAGGAGGGGATATCATGGGCACGGTTGAGTCCGGCGCTGCAGGTTGGGACGTCAACCTGGATGCCGATGGCGATCACATTGCTATATCGGCTCCTGCCAGCGGTGTGCCTGACGTTCAGGGAACTGTCAGCGTATTCGAATTTTCGGGTGGAAACTGGAGCCAACTAGGAAACACAATTTCCGGCACGAACCCAATAAGTTTCTTTGGTCAATCTTCAGCGATCAATGCCACCGGCGACCGCGTGGTAGTGGGGGATCATGCGCAGGGACCCAATGGTTTAACACGTGTTTTTGCACTCAACGGAGCCACCTGGGAACAGATTGGAGACGACATCATTGGAGAGTATCAGGGCGACCAGTCCGGGCGATCGGTTAGTATGAATGCAAGTGGCTCTAGGGTTTCCATGGGCGCTAATGTGAATTCAGATGGTGCCATAAACGCAGGACAAGCCCGGGTATTCCGGGATCCGGAACTGAATGTAGACGAGCAAAACGTACTGTCCTTCGATCTATACCCAAATCCTACGGATGATTTCCTGAACATACAGGCCGCTCCGGAAGTACAGATAACAAAAGGCGTTGTTTTCGATGTCACCGGCCGGGTTGTAATGACCTTGGATACTGACCTGACAGCCAATCGAATTAATGTCTCACAGTTGCCTTCAGGCTTTTATGTCATTAGCCTTTCAACGATAAATAAGGTGACCGAATCGCGGAAGTTCATTAAACGCTAAAGTCCGGATTCGGTGGATTGGATTACTGGAGGCCCGAGATGTGAATGGGAGATTTAGTTGTTAGTCTGTAGAGGTTAGTTGTTAGTCTTTAGTGATTAGTTGTTAGAGGTTAAATTGAGTTATTAATAACTGAATAACTGAATAACTGAATAACTGAATAACCGAATAACCCAATAACCAAATCAACAGATCAACAAATCAACGAATCAACGAATCAACGAATCAACAATTCAACAATTCAACAATTCAAAATTTCTGAATTCCGAAATTACTTCAATTTTGGTAGTAGCCCTTCAAGATCCTCATACCCAAAGATCGTATGGCTCTTGTTCCAGATAACGGGAAAGCGAATACGGGTATCTGCCGTTAAAGAGTCCTGGATAAATGACATGAATTGACGATAGAGTACGGGGTCTTCATTTATGTTGAAAGCGAGGTGTTGAATGCGATCGCCCAGCAATTTAGCAGTTAGTAATGCACACTTCTGGCAATTAGGGATGGTAAAAACGACCAGTTTGCCCCTGACCATGGTTTCGATATCCCCGGCCTCATTTTCATATTCCA
The DNA here is from genome assembly GCA_964614415.1 of uncultured Aureitalea sp. GTDB lineage: Bacteria > Bacteroidota > Bacteroidia > Flavobacteriales > Flavobacteriaceae > CAZTLE01. Next base: position 16,063 of record CAZTLE010000038.1, read on the forward strand.
GGGCTACAGACTGTTTCTTTTCATTAACAATCAGTTCATAGGTATAAGAGGAAGGAGTATCTGCCAGTTCAATAAGCGTGGTGAGGGGAACTTTGGATTTCGGCCGTAGGTTCTTCAAAATCGGCTTGGACGCACTACGGCGGTAACCGTTGGCATTTACGAGAAAGAAGATGTTCAGGGTATCGGCTGTGGTATTTTCTGCATAGAGGACCACGCGTTTCCCGGTTTTCTTTTCAGAAATAAGAACCCGGTTTTCCTGAGCCCATATCGACAAGGAAGACATTAGAAATAACCCCAACAGAATTTTCTGAAGCATAGCGCTCACAAAGGTATTAAATAGTAACTTTGTGGCAGAATTTACTTGCATGCAGCTTCAGCTAACCAAACCCATCTGCTTTTTTGACCTTGAGACCACCGGAACCAACGTTGCCAAGGACCGAATTGTTGAAATTTCCATTCTAAAAGTATTTCCAAACGGAAATAAGGAAAGCCATACCTGGCGCGTAAACCCGGAAATGCCAATTCCCAGGGGAGCGACCGATATTCATGGTATTACCGACGATATGGTCGCTAATGAACCTACTTTTCGGGAACTGGCGCCCAAAGTTCATGCATTGATCAAGGACAGCGATCTCGGCGGTTTTAATTCCAATCGGTTTGATATTCCATTGTTGGCCGAAGAATTACTAAGGGTCGATGTTGACCTGGATATGAAGAAAGCGCGTTCTGTAGATGTTCAGGCGATATTTCATAAAATGGAGAAGAGAACCCTGGAGGCGGCCTATAAATTCTACTGTGGAAAATCTCTTGAGAATGCACATAGTGCCGAAGCCGATACGAATGCCACATACGAGGTACTGCTATCACAATTGGATCGGTATAAGGATTTACAAAATGACGTGAATTTTCTGGCTGAGTTTAGCTCCTATCAAAATTTCGCAGATTTTGCCGGATATATCGGATATAATAAAGACGGGGCTGAGGTATTCACATTCGGAAAACACAAAGGGCAGCTTGTGGAAGATGTTCTGGAAAGGGAACCGGGCTATTTTGGCTGGTTACTCAATGCCGATTTTCCGTTGTACACCAAGAAAGTGCTTACAAGAGTGAAACTTAGAAAGCTAAATACCAAGCTCTAGTAGTGAGTAGTGAGGTGTGAGGTGTGAGGTATGAGGTAGGATAAGCAATAGTGGATCAACAGCTCAACAAATCAACAAATCAACGAAAAACATATAAACACCTATGAAAATCATCTGTGTAGGGAGGAATTATGCCGCGCATATTGAAGAGCTGGACAACGAACGTCCCAAAGATCCTGTGATCTTCCTGAAGCCGGATACTTCCATTTTACTGAAGAAGCAACCTTTTTTTATTCCGGATTTTTCAGATGACGTCCATCATGAGGTGGAGGTGTTGGTTAAGATCAAGAAAATAGGAAAGCATATAGACCGCAAATTCGCCCATAAGTACTATGACGAGGTGGGACTGGGTATTGACTTCACTGCCAGAGACTTACAATCCAGGTTGAAAGAAAAAGGACTGCCCTGGGAAAAGGCTAAGGCGTTCGACGGTGCGGCGGTTGTTGGTAAGTGGTTTCCAAAGACCAAATTCGAGGACCTGGATGCCCTGGAATTCAGGCTCGAAAAGAACGAAAAAGTCGTTCAGGAGGGGAATACGGCCCTTATGTTGTGGAAGATTGATGCGTTAATCGAATATATTTCAAAATATTTTACATTAAAGATCGGAGATATTATATTTACGGGCACTCCGGCTGGTGTAGCCAAAGTGCAGCCTAACGATACCCTGACCGGTTTCATTGAAAGCGAGCGGGTATTTTCAATAAAAGTAAAGTAAATGACCAAGCATTATTCCATTGAAAACCTGAAGGAGATTGCGCAGGACGACCCCGAATTTATGGCGGTTGTGGCGCAGACCTTTCTGGACGAGATTCCCCCGGATCTCAATGCCATGGTGGAAGCGATCCACAACGATAACAAGGAGTTGGCCTATCAGTTTGCACATAAGATGAAGCCAAACCTTGAAATGTTCGGTGTTGATGTACTCAAGGACATTTCGGCCATAGAGTCGTGGTCCAAGTCGTCCAAGAACAAATCGGCCGTGGAGGACAACGTCAATCATGTGGCTACAACACTTAATGCCGTTTTTGAAGAATTAAAAGGAGATTTCAGTTTGTAGATGTTTGCCGAGATTATTACGATTGGAGACGAAATCCTTATAGGACAGATCGTCGATACCAATTCGGCCTTTATTTCCAAAGCACTTAACAAAGCAGGAGTACGGGTGTACCAAATCACCTCCGTACAGGACGATCGCGTCCATATTCTGGATGCCCTGAACGATGCTATGACCCGGGCAGACGTTGTTCTGGTGACGGGTGGACTGGGTCCCACAAAGGACGATATTACCAAGCAGACGTTCTGTGAGTTTCTGGGAGATACTCTCGTGGAAAGCGAAGCCGTAAGGGATCATATCAACTACCTTTTTTCCAAGTACTTTAACAGGAAGCCTTTACCTGAGAATTTGTCTCAGGCGCTGGTTCCGTCTACTGCGGAAGTACTTACGAACCCCTACGGTACGGCCCCCGGTATGTGGATGAGGAAAGAGGATACTGTCTTTGTTTCCATGCCCGGAGTACCTTATGAGATGAAGCACCTGCTCACCGCCGAGGTTATTCCTCGGATCATTCGTGATTTTGAGCGCCCTTTTGTATACCACAAGACATTGCTCACCTACGGAATGGGAGAGAGCTCCATAGCAAACCGCATTTGCAAGTGGGAAGATGCTCTTCCGGATGAAGTGAAATTGGCTTATTTGCCGTCGTTTGGACGCGTTCGGCTGCGATTGTCGTCAACAGGGCCTTATGAAGCGGATGTGCGAACTGCAGTGGATACACAGATGGCAACCCTTCATGAGATGCTGAGCGATATCGCTATTGGCTATGAAAACGAAACCAGCATTGAACTTCAAATAGGAGAACTCCTGGTTCAGAAGGGAAAGACCGTGAGTATGGCTGAAAGTTGTACAGGAGGTGCCATTGCCAAAAGTATCACGGCCAATCCGGGATCTTCTGCCTACTACCGTGGCAGTGTTATCCCTTATGCTACTGAATTAAAGACATCTATCCTGGGTGTCGATTCGCAGCTTATAGAGGAGCATAACGTAGTGAGTGCTCCTGTGGTAGAAGCTATGGCAGCGCAGGCCCGATCGGTGTTCAAAAGCGACTACGCGTTGGCTACTACGGGAATAGCGGGCCCTACCAAAGGTGATGGCGAAGACGAAGTAGGAACTGTTTTCATCGGCCTGGCCACTCCGAATACCGTGATTTCACAGCGATTCAGCTTCGGACAATCCAGGGAGCGGGTTATCGCCAAAGCCACTCATAAAGCCCTGGAAATGCTGCTGGAAGAAATTTCAAAAAACTAAATTTCTTTTGTTGTGCATCACAATTAATTTCTTTAAATTTGCACCCTGTTTTAAAATAACTATAAAGATCGTAAGGAAATGTCTAGAGTTTGTGAGTTAACCGGAAAGAAAGCGATGGTTGGAAACAACGTTTCTCACGCATTGAACAGAACCAAGCGTAAATTCAACGTGAATTTGGTTAAGAAGCGTTTTTATATTCCTGAAGAGGACAAGTGGATTACGCTTCGTGTATCGACTTCCGCATTAAAGAACATCAATAAGAAAGGAATTTCTGCGGTGATCAAGGAAGCTCGTGAAAAAGGGTATCTAACAAAGTAATTGCGATTAACGTTTAAAGTCCGACACAATGGCTAAGAAAGGGAACAGAGTTCAGGTTATTTTGGAATGTACGGAGCATAAGAATTCAGGTATGCCCGGGACATCCCGCTATATCACCACAAAGAATAAGAAAAACACACCGGATCGATTGGAGTTGAAAAAATTCAACCCTGTCCTTAAGAAAATGACGGTGCATAAAGAAATTAAGTAATTCGAGTTTTCACTGGTTGAAAAACTCAAATCCAACGGAGTACCATGGCAAAGAAAGCAGTAGCATCATTACAAACAGGATCCAAGCGATTAACAAAAGCCATTAAAATGGTAAAATCGCCAAAAACCGGGGCGTACACCTTCGTAGAATCTATTATGGCGCCAGACCAGGTAAACGACTGGTTGAACAAAAAGTAACCGGTTCGCAAACAATATTGTAAAGACCATCCGAAATTGTACGGATGGTTTTTTTGTATCCTGAAACCACTTGTTAAAGTGTCCCGTAGACAGTAATTTTGAGGAATCTTCGGTATCTGTAACACCGAACTTGTACGACACCAGTAATATCCATCACGTTAATGAGCCTATTTAAGAAAATATTCTCCAAAGAAAAGAAGGAAACCCTGGACAAGGGCCTGGAAAAATCCAAAACTTCCTTTTTCGATAAGCTAAGTAAAGCAGTAGCCGGTAAGAGCAAGGTCGATGACGATGTACTCGATAATCTTGAAGAGGTACTGGTAAGCAGTGACGTGGGGGTAAACACCACCTTAAAAGTCATTGAACGCATCGAGGCCAGAGTTGCCCGCGATAAATATCTTGGAACCGAAGAACTCAATCAAATTCTCAGAGAGGAAATTGCCGGGCTATTGAGTGAGACCAATATTGGTGAGGCCACCGAGTTTGAAATCCCGGAGCAAGACAGTCCCTATGTGATCATGGTCGTAGGAGTGAACGGTGTAGGGAAGACCACTACCATAGGAAAGTTGGCTCATCAATTCAAAAAAGCCGGTAAAAAAGTTGTGCTGGGTGCGGCCGATACCTTTAGAGCCGCGGCAATAGATCAGTTGCAAATATGGGCCGATCGTACCGATGTGCCAATCGTAAAGCAGAGTATGGGAAGTGACCCTGCAAGCGTGGCGTTTGACACCCTCCAAAGTGCCGTAACGCAGAATGCCGATGTAGTTATCATAGACACCGCCGGACGCCTTCATAACAAAGTAAACCTCATGAATGAGCTTACCAAGGTGAAGCGGGTGATGCAGAAGGTAGTACCCGAAGCACCTCATGATGTACTCCTGGTACTGGATGGCTCCACAGGACAGAATGCCTTCGAACAGGCTAAACAATTCACCGCGGCCACTGAAGTTACTTCACTGGCTGTTACCAAATTGGACGGAACTGCCAAGGGCGGGGTTGTGATCGGTATCAGCGATCAGTTTCAAATCCCGGTTAAGTATATCGGTGTAGGCGAGGGGATAGAAGACCTGCAGGTGTTTAACAAGTTCGAATTCGTAGATTCTTTCTTTAAGTAGTACTGAGTAGTGAGGTGTGAGTAGTGAGGTGTGAGGTGTGAGGCCTGCCTGCCGCAGGCAGGTATGAGGTAGGACCAACGAATAAACAAATCAACGAATAAACAGATCGATGAATCAACGAATCCGCAAGGATAATCCCTGATATTGTGCCCTATCGCTAAGAGTGATATCTTTGAGAAAACTGCCAATCATGAAGAAAACACTTTACACCATTGGAATCCTCGCTGCCCTGGGTCTGCTTGTGTACTTCTATCTGATCAATTTTGACAACATGTCCGAAACCGAATTGGTCAACTCGGTATTGTACTGGTATGTTCCGCTGGTCTTCGGTCTTTATGGCATCACGGCCCTTCGAATTGCCAAAGGGGCAGAGGCGGCCGGAATGACCTCAGTCAAGTATTTGTTCTCGGGCAAGGACGCCCTGTTACTCGCTTTGGCCATTCTTGTCCTTGTTTTGAGTGGGTTTATCGGCTTTCTGGTGTTCCTGCTACCGCTTGTGATCTTTAAACCGAATAACCCCAATTTCGACCTGTTCGTGGCGCTTACGGGTACGTTCTTGTGGCTCATATTGTTGTACTTCTTTTTCCAGGTACTCTGGCCTGCCCTTTAGAAAATTGATGCTATGCGTACAAAGACCCTGAAGAAAAATAAAATAAATGTCGTTACCCTTGGATGCTCCAAGAATGTGTATGACAGTGAAGTCCTTATGGGGCAGCTCAAGGCTAACAACAAGGAAGTGGTACACGAAGAAGAGGGTAATATTGTCGTAATAAACACCTGTGGCTTCATTGCCAATGCGAAGGAAGAAAGTGTGAATACCATCCTCGAGTATGTCCAAAAAAAGGATGAAGGAGTCGTGGATAAGGTGTTTGTTACCGGATGTCTGTCCGAACGTTATAAACCTGACCTTCAGAAGGAGATTCCCAATGTGGATCAGTATTTTGGAACGACCGAGTTACCTTCTCTTCTGAAAGCTCTGGGAGCGGATTACAAGCACGAACTGATTGGAGAACGCCTCACCACCACACCGAAAAACTACGCCTATTTTAAAATTGCCGAAGGTTGCGACAGACCCTGCTCTTTTTGTGCGATTCCGTTGATGCGTGGAAAACACCGGTCCACACCTATCGAAGAACTCGTGATCGAAGCGGAAAAACTGGCGGCTGATGGCGTCAAGGAGCTTATTCTAATCGCACAAGATCTTACCTATTACGGGCTGGATCTGTATAAGGAACGAAGATTAGCCGATCTGCTTAGGGCATTGGTAAAAGTGGAGGGTATTGAATGGATTCGGCTGCATTACGCTTTCCCTACGGGCTTTCCGATGGATGTACTTGAAGTGATGCGACAAGAACCCAAAGTCTGCAACTATATTGACATCCCGTTGCAGCATATATCCGATCCCATACTAAAGTCCATGCGCCGTGGTACGACAAAAGCCAAAACCACGAAGTTGCTAACCGACTTTCGGGAAGCTGTTCCTGAAATGGCCATTCGAACCACCCTTATTGTTGGCTATCCGGGAGAAACAGAAGCGGACTATGAGCTCTTGAAAGACTGGGTGCGGGAAATGCGTTTTGAGCGTCTGGGATGCTTTACCTATTCCCACGAAGAAAACACCCATGCCTATCAGCTTGTTGATGATGTCCCGGAAGACGTGAAAATGACACGGGCCAACGAGATCATGGAAATTCAATCCCAAATCTCCTGGGAGCTCAATCAGGAGAAGGTAGGAAAGGAATTCCAGGTTGTTATCGATCGTAAAGAAGGCGGTTATTTCGTCGGTCGAACCGAATACGATAGCCCCGATGTTGATAATGAAGTACTCATTCCGGCGAACAATGACTACCTGCGTACCGGGGAGTTTTATACGGTGAAGATCACCGGCGCCGAAGACTTCGATCTGTACGCTGAAGTAACTTCCTGAGTATTTAACAGAGGTTTGTAAGAATCAAGGTGAAAAGTGTACTAACTTAGGGCAGCTTTTACCTGGCAACCAATGAAGCAATCGCTACTTTTTATACCCGATATTTCGGGATTTACCCAGTTCGTTCAAACTACCGAAGTCGAACACAGTCAGCATGTGATCTCTGAGCTGCTTGAGGTATTGATCAATGCAAATACCCAGGATCTCAAATTGGCAGAGATTGAGGGAGATGCTTTGTTTTTCTACAAGGAAGCTTCAATTCCGTCGCAGGAAAAGCTCCTGGCGCAGATCGAGACTATGTTTACGGCATTTTACAGTCATCTCAAGATGCTGGAGAAGAACAGGATTTGTCCGTGCAACGCCTGTGCAACGGCTCCTCAATTGCAGTTGAAGATAGTGGCTCATTCCGGTGAGCTGCAATTTTTGGATGTTCAGGGAAATCACAAACCCTTTGGGCAATCGGTCATAGAGGCCCATCGATTACTGAAGAACTCCGTGAACAGCGACAACTACACATTGATTAGTTCGGAACTGGCAGGTATTGTAGGATTACCACTCAATTACCGAAGCAAGCTATTTCAGTTTGAAGCCGGGGCGGATACCTATGACGGAAAGGAGATATCGTACGGATATGCTGAAATAGATACGGATAATCTCACGCTAAGGCCTTATGATGAACCCGTTAAGGCGGACCTGAAGCACTGCAAACCAAATGTCGTAAAGGAACTTGATTTTGACATTTCTGCTGAGGAATTGTTGGAGTACATCACCAACTACCGATACCGCTACGAGTGGGCTGAAGGCGTGGACGATCTGATCTTTGATGAGAATGAAGTCACTCGCCTGGGGTCCGAACACGTTTGCGTCATTAATGGAAAACAGCTCGATTTTGTAACCGTGACCAAGGATGTCGAACCGGGACAACTTGTTTATGGAGAATTAACCACATCACCCCCGCCGGTAGATGCTCTGTATACATTTTTCATTGTAACCCCAACGGGAAGTGATTCCTGCCGTCTCCGTGTCGAGGTCTTTTGGAAGGCCCTGTCACCAATTAAAAAGCTAATAATTACACTTTTCGCGAAGCGCGCCCTTAAGGAAGGGACATTTAAGGCGATTGAGAACCTAAAACGCTTTTCAGAAAAGAAGACTTCCTAGACTTTCCGTAATGCACTATTTTTAGGGTTGCAAACCAACACCCTATGCGTTACTACTTTTTTCTAATCGGACTGTTCCTAATTTCCTGTAAGTCTGAAGTTAAGTCCGATTCAAAGGACAATTCCCCCGTGGCCGAGCGAACCCCTTTATTGATCTCACAGGATGACGCGCTACCTTCGGGTGACAATAGTTCGCTCCCCAGGCTTTTTGCTACCGAAGACAAACTCTACCTTTCATGGGTGGAGCAGAAGGATAGTCTGGCTGAATTGTACTACTCGGTCTATGAGAATGGAAGTTGGACACCCGGGGAGATGATCATCTCGGGTATCGATTGGTTTGTGAATTGGGCGGATTTTCCGGCCATAGCCGAAAAGGATGGCAACCTGCTTAATAGTTTTCTTCAAAAATCGGCCGATGGTACTTATACCTATGATGTTAAATTAAACCTCTATTCAGCACAGGAGGACAGCTGGAATAAGAACTTTGTTCTGCACGACGATGGCACACAAAGCGAGCATGGTTTTGTTTCTATGGTTCCTACTGATGAAGACGATTTCTTTTTGGTTTGGCTGGATGGTCGTGA
>CAZTLE010000039.1:0-10514 GCA_964614415.1 uncultured Aureitalea sp.
CCTGATCCCGATGGAATCCCCAATGAAATACAGGTACTCGACACCAATCAAAATCTGTCTGTCTATGCCACCGGATTCATCGGTGCCTCGGGCAACAACTTCGACAATGCCGGAACATTGTATCAGTCTGACATCTTTGACAGCGGAATCTACAAGATCGTAGGCGGTGTTCGCACCTTTGTTACCGATGACGGGATAGTTTCGCCTGTAGGAGTTGTTTTTGACTCCAATGACAACTTCTACGTATGCAATTGTGGAAACAATACCATAAGAAAGGTCACCCCGGGAGGAGTTTCCACACAGTTCTCATCGGGAACCGAGTTTAGTTGCCCCAATGGAATCACGATTGACGAAGATGACAATTTATATGTCGTTAATTTCTCCAATACAAATGTGGTGAAAGTTGACACCAACGGCACGCCATCTGTTATAGCCAACACCCCCTCCGGCAATGGTCACATCGACTATGATCCCGGAACCAAAAACCTGTACATCGCTAGTTTTGCAGGCCAGCAGATCTTCTATCTCAATAAGGATAACCCGGTCCTTACCGTCCTGTCCGGAACTGCCGGGGTTCGCGGGAACGATGATGGCCCGGTTGGAAGCGCTACTTTCTCCAATCCGAATGGTATTGCCGTAACACAAACCGGAGATTCAATCTATGTAAACAGTGCGGTTAATATCACCGGAGCCGATTTGAATCCACAATATGTACGGTTGATAACCGGGGTTCTTGATTTTCTCTCTACCGAGGACAACGCGATCAGCTATAATGTAAAAGCCTATCCCAACCCTGTGGAAGACCAATTTATCATCGAGGCTGATCTTCGATCGGATTATTCGGATCTGGTTTTTACGATATTGGACGTTTCCGGAAAAAAGCTTATTGAAAAGAAGGGGCTTGACACGTCAAACTATTACTTGAAGTCGAAAATTGACCTCTCCGGTCTCGCTTCGGGTATCTATCTGTATACCCTTAATAGCAACGGGACTCAGTTGTTCAACGGCAAACTTATTAAGCGATAGGCAACCAAATGGGTCATTGGTTGAAATGGTGCACCGGAGGGAAATGGATATTTGTTACTTCGTTTCCCTCACCCCCTTTCACAGGCAAATGACATACTAACAACAGTACCTTACGACCCTGGGGAGTTGCGGTTTTCGATCTTAGAATTCCGATTTTGGATTTTAGAATTTCGGGGTTAGGTGTGAGGTATGAGGAGTGAGGAGAAGCAAGAACCAAGACTTCGAAATTCATTGGACTTTGGGATTTAGAACCTGCCCGTCCGCAGACGGGTTTGGAATTTGGAATTTTTACCCTGAGCTTGCCGAAGGGTGGGATTTGGGATTTACCCTATTTGTAGATAGCAACAACCCTTTCTCCTTCCGAAGTTTGACTCCCCCGATACATCCCTTCCGTATTAAATGGCATTGCAACTGCGCCTTTTGAGTCCACTGCAATTAATCCGCCATCTCCTCCGATACTCAGGACGCGTTGATAAATTACTTCCGAAGCGGCATCTTGTAGAGACATTCCTTTGTATTCCATGAGACAGGAAACATCGTATGCCACCACACCTCTGATAAAAAATTCTCCACTACCGGTACAACTTACAGCACAGGTCTTGTTATTGGCATAATTACCCGACCCGACGATGGGACTGTCGCCAATACGGCCCCACTTCTTATTGGTCATACCACCCGTAGAGGTAGCCGCTGCCAGGTCTCCATGTATGTCGAGAGCGACGGCCCCCACTGTTCCGAATTTTGAATCTTTCTTTACGCTGTGATCCAATTGAAAGGCGTCGGTTCCTTTGATCTCCTGCCACTGTTGATATCGGAATTCGTCATAAAAAAACGATGATTCTTCTTCCGTATACCCCAGGGATCGGGCGAATTGCATCGCACCTTCCCCGGCCATGAAGACATGCTCGCTTTGCTCCATCACATCCCTGGCGAGTGACACCGGATTCCGTATTCCCGAAATAAGGGAAACTGCGCCTGCCTGCAAGGTCTTCCCTTCCATGATTGCCGCATCCATTTCGTGGGTCCCTTCCGCCGTGAAAACACTCCCTCGACCCGCATTGAACAACGGGGAATCCTCGAGAACTTTTACCGACGCTTCGACCGCATCTATGGAGGAACCTCCATTGGACAGTATCGAATATCCAGCATCAAGTGCACTCTCAAGTGCCGATGTGTAGGCAGCCTCCTTTTCAGGCGTCATTTGCCCCTTTAGCAAGGTTCCGGCCCCTCCGTGAATCGCTATGGAAAATGGTGAGTTCATGGTTCTCCTTTCTACTACAAAAATAGTATAATCGCTATAGATAAACTGGTCATAACGATCGTTTATTTGCTGATTTGTTGATCTGTTTATTAGTCATTCAACAATCAACATTCCTTGTTCGATATTCGACATTCAACAAGAAGTTTCGTAGTTTTAAACTCTTCTATAAGCAACAAGCATGTCCGATAAAAAAAGACTTTTTCTCCTAGACGCCTACGCCCTTATTTTTCGTGGTTATTATGCCTTCATAAAGAACCCCCGTATTAACTCCAAGGGAATGGATACCTCAGCCATTCTGGGTTTTACCAATTCCCTGCTGGATGTCATTAAGCGTGAACGTCCGGATCACCTGGCTGTTTGTTTCGATAAAGGAGGCAGTGTGGCGCGTACTGAGATGTTTCCGGAATACAAAGCCAACCGGGACGAAACGCCCGAAGCCATCCAAATTGCCGTTCCCTATATTGAAAAGATCCTCACCGCCATGCACATCCCTATTATGGTCAAGGAAGGATACGAAGCCGACGACATCATAGGAACGCTTTCCAAAAAGGCGGAAAAAGAGGGCTACCAAACCTATATGGTGACCTCCGATAAGGATTACGCACAGTTGGTAAGCGAAAATATTTTTATGTACCGGCCCCAGTTTGGTGGAGGCTATGAGACCTGGGGAATTAAAGAGGTACAGGAAAAGTTCGAAGTAGAGCGTCCCGAACAGGTGATCGATTTCCTGGGGATGATGGGAGATTCGGTAGACAATATTCCCGGACTTCCCGGAGTAGGTGAAAAGACCGCCAAGAAGTTCATCAAAGCCTATGGCAGCATGGAAGGGCTGTTAGAAAATATCGATGACCTCAAAGGCAAGATGAAGGAGAAGGTCGAGGCCAATAAGGAACTGGGAATGCTTTCTAAAGAACTCGCAAAGATAATGCTCGACGTTCCTGTGGAATTCGATGCCAGCGATTTTGAACTTTCCGAACCCAATATAAAGGAAGTAACCGAAGTGTTCGAAGAACTGGAATTTCGAACCGCGCTTAATAACTTCCTCAAGGCGTTCTCGGCCGAAAGCGCTTCGGAGGCAAAGCCGGCATCCGCAACGGCTACAGCAACTGAGAAGAAATCGACCAAAAAATCAACCGCAGGTGCCGGGCAGTTTTCCCTTTTCGGAGGCGATGGAGCCCCCTCGGAAGAAGCCCAGGCCTACACCACCCGAAACACGAACGACAAAGTGCCGCATTTCTACCAGACCGTTCAGCCGGGATTGGGTATGGAGTTGTTCCTCAAGGCACTCATGCAACAGACCGATGTTTGTTTCGATACGGAAACCACCGGGATTAATCCCATAACGGCCGAGCTGGTGGGTATTGCCTTCTCCTGGGAAGGTGGGAAAGGCTTCTATCTTCCTTTTCCCGAAGATCGTGAAGCTGCTCAGCAGTTGATTGAAGAAGTGCGTCCGTTCTTCGAATCGGAGGACAACTGCAAAATCGGACAAAACCTGAAGTATGACATCAAGGTGCTGGCGAAATACGGAGTGGAAGTAAAAGGCCGGCTGTTTGATACGATGCTTGCTCATTATCTTATCAATCCCGATATGCGGCACAATATGGATGTATTGGCAGAAACCTATCTGAACTATTCCCCCATTTCCATCGAGACACTTATTGGAAAGAAGGGAAAGAATCAATTATCGATGCGCGAGGTGCCGCTTGACAAACAAACCGAATATGCCGTTGAGGATGCGGATATTACCCTGCAGCTAAAACACTATTTCGAAGAAGAGCTGGATGAAGCCAACACCCAAAAGCTGTTCGATGATATCGAAGTGCCGCTGTTGCGTGTACTCGCCGATATGGAGTTGGAAGGCATTAACCTCGACAAATCCTTCCTTGAGAATCTTTCTACGGAACTGGATTCGGATATCAAGAAACTCGAACAGGATATCTATGATGCGGCAGGTGAAGAGTTTAATATCGGTTCCCCGCGACAACTGGGAGTTATCCTCTTTGAAAAAATGAAATTGGTCGACAAACCCAAGAAGACCAAGACCGGACAGTATTCCACGGCAGAGGATGTGCTTTCCTATCTGGCCAAAGACCATAAAATCATTCAGGATGTGCTCAGCTATCGTGGACTCACCAAACTTAAGAGTACCTACGTGGATGCCCTTCCCGAACAGGTAGAAGAAGCTACCGGACGGGTTCATACCAACTATATGCAAACCGTAGCTGCCACGGGACGACTGGCGAGTAATGATCCGAACCTGCAAAACATTCCGATCCGGACTGAGCGCGGCCGACAGATACGAAAGGCATTTATTCCAAGGGATAAAGATCACGTCCTGCTTGCGGCAGATTACTCACAGATCGAACTGCGTATCATCGCTGCGCTGAGTGAAGAAGAGAATATGATCAATGCCTTTAAGAACGGTGAAGATATTCACGCGTCAACGGCAGCGCGTGTTTTCAACGTACCACTGGACGAAGTGACCCGCGAACAGCGAGGCAATGCCAAGACGGTAAACTTTGGGATCATATACGGGGTATCTGCCTTTGGGCTGAGTAACCAGACCGACCTCTCCCGCTCTGAAGCCAAAGAGTTGATCGACACCTACTACAATACCTATCCCAAACTTCGGGATTACATGGACAATCAGGTGGCCTTTGCCCGGGATAACGGGTATGTGCAAACCGTTTCCGGACGCCGCAGGTACCTAAAAGACATCAACAGTCGAAATGCCGTGGTACGCGGAGCCGCCGAACGAAATGCCGTGAATGCACCCATACAGGGAAGTGCCGCCGATATTATCAAGATTGCAATGATCAATATCCACAAGCGCATGACCGAAGCCAACTACAAAAGTAAAATGTTGTTGCAGGTGCATGACGAATTGGTGTTCGACGTATACAAACCCGAGCTGGAAGAACTCAAGGAGCTTATTAAAACTGAAATGGAAAGCGCTTACGAACTGGCCGTTCCCCTTGATGTGGAATTAGGATTGGGACAGGACTGGCTAGAGGCTCACTAGGCCACTGCGTGGCAAATCGCAAATTCCAATCTCCAAATTCCAAACAAGATATATTTGGACGTTTGGGTTTTGGGATTTGATTTTTGAAATTCAAAAAAGGCACTTCTCAAATCATTGAAAAGCACCTTTTCGCAAAGTGGTCTAACCACCAATCTTAACAGTTTACTTTTTACTCCTAATTTCCTAACCGCACTTTTTGGTATTTGTGATTTAAAATTTTTACCCTGAGCTTGTCGAAGGGTGAAATTTCCGTTTCGGCCTAAAGGACGAAACGGTACGTGGCCTTTACCAGGAATGTATTCTGTGGCCGGGCACTGAACAGTTGACTATCGATGATCGATCCGAAGTCGTTATCCGGGTCCCCTATCCCATTAATTCCTTGCGACCACACCAGGAAGATCTCAGAGCCGGGAATGTACTCCCAGCGCACTACGAGGTTCCCTCTGAATTGTACAAAAGCAAAATCGGGATCCCCAAAGGAATAGTCTGTCGTACCGTCCTGGTCTTCATCAACAAGGTAAGCACCATTGTCCAGGGTGATCTGGTTAGTATTGTACCAGGTAACTCTGTCATTGAGATTTGCCGCAATGGGATCGTTCACATAGTTGAAATTGGAAAATTTCGCCTTGAAAATGAACGGCTGTCCGTAATATTGAATTGTGAGATTCGGATTGATATTGTAGTTAACCCGTAAGGTCGTACTGAGTGTCTCATTGTCAATCTCTCCCAGAATATACCGTGGTGTATCTCCAAAAGCGGTTTCCGTGACATATTGTGTCTTGTTCGGGTTGTTCGAGTATTCCGTGATCAAAGACAGATTTAGTGAGTTTAGTGGCTGGTAAAACAACCGCAATACATAACGCTGGAAGGAAAAATTGTCCTGTCCGGCAAATGAATTGACGTATCCCACATGGGCATTCAGCTTCTTCCGACTATCCATTCCGGAGAAAATAAAGAAAAAGTTCTCGTCGTTCCATCGCCATCTGGGGCCCCCTCGCAATACGGTGTTCGAGAAAATGCGGGGCTTATGTCCGAAACCTGCCTCACTCCACCAGTTGTTTTTCCAGTTGATGAATCCGTTGAGTTCGTACTGAATACGATTGTAGTTTCCTTCAAAATCAAAGGATGTAAACTGATTTAGTCCAATATTCGCCTGACGGAACCAACTCGTTGCTTTGTTCCACAATCGTCTTACATTGGCATACTGCCGTATCTCGTCGGCCTGGCGTAAGAAACCAATATCGTTCAGTTCCAGTTCCGGAGAACGCCAGTTCCCTCCAATATTGAATCGCCAGTCTCCACCGGTAGCACGCTGGCCAATCTCAAACCGACCTCCCGTTCCGGTAAGTGAGGTACGCGTAGGATCTACCTCCACGTGACCTGCATCGGTTCGTTGAAACAAGTGCGTAAGCGAACGCTGCGTTAGCTCAATGGCTTGCGGACTTCCGTTTACCGTACTCATGATCGCGCTCCCTTCTACATAGTATTTTCGTTCTTTCCAGTTGTGCTGAAAGTCGATACCTCCACTATATGCATTCTTCCGAAGAAAATCCAGGTTCCCTTCCAGCTTTCTGTTGGTCGCCGTGAAGATTCCCCCGATGAATGAATTTCTATCATTAAAATCTTTTTGAACCCTGTTTACCGAATAAAAAGTGAGGGGTTCCACGATCTCTTCACGTCGCTCACCCACTTCCTCCAAACCATCAAGTACGGCCTGATCTGTATTGAGATCGATTTCGGCAAATTCTTTATCCGTTAAGCTTGTCAATATTCCTATGGCCCATCCGTCTTTGGTTTTACCACTAAACTTAGAAGCCCCTAAAATGGTCGAGGCGATCGGGATGTCGGCAAACTCGCCTTTACTACCGTCGGCAGTCGTAAATCCTTGAGGAGCCCTCCCGATTCGTCTTGAAAAGAACAGGTTGTCGGCGCCGCCACCTACGCGGAAATCGAAAACGTTCTTATTCTCGACAAAGAACGGTCTCCGCTCCTGGAAGAAGATCTCAAAACCATCTAGTGCCACAGCTCCCGGATCGGCATCTACCTGCCCGAAATCCGGATTGATCGTTAGATCCAGAGTGAGGTCATTGGTCACCCCGATCTTGGCGTCCAAACCACCTGTCAAATTTGTATTGCTACCATCCCGGAAAGGGTTTCCAGGCACGGGTTCGAACGTATCCAGTTGCCCTACGGTATACGGTTGTATTTCCAGTTGCTTTTGGGGTTTTAGTCCTTTCAACCCGCGTAGCTCACCGAACTCACTTACCCATCCCGGAGGATTGGCTGGCAACGGTTGCCATAGGGATCGCTCTTCATTTCTGAAATAGCGCCGTGTAGACTGAATTCCCCACACCTGATCATCGTCATTACCAAAACGCAGCTGACTTAGCGGAATACGTATTTCAGCTGTCCAACCATCATCATCGATCTTGGTCCGCAGATACCAGATAGGGTTCCAGCTATCGTCAAAATTTCCATTGTTAGAAATGAATTCATCTCCCTTTACTCCGGAGGCTGAAGCCGTAAACGAAAATCCCGATCGGTCGTCGTTGAAACTATCGATATTGATCTCTACCCAATCACCCGGAAAGTCATCCCGGCGGCCCATACGTTTTTCAATAGTATTAGGATCGGCCTGATAACATTTAAATGCCACATACAGATTCTTATCGTCATAAACGATCTTCATTTTAGTCTGCTCACTGGGATCGGTCCCTACATCAGGTTGGAATTCTACGTAATCTGAGGTCCATTCTACTGCCTCCCAGGCAGGATCGTCCAGGACTCCGTCAATGGATATCGCTTCCATACCGGCTACTGAGGTCGTGGTGTATGAACGTCTCTCATAAGAGACGGTTTCAGCCTCGTTTTCGGCTTCGTCCTGAGCGTTTGCAAAAGAGTAAATAAATAGGAATAGTGTTAGGAGTAGAGTGTGCGCCCGGTTAAAATACATTGCCTAGTTAGTTTGTGGTCTAAGAGACTGTAAAAACGGAAGACCGTGACAGATTTAGTATTCAATTATGATAAGTTTAACTTTTGAAATCCCACTTTAACATTCGAATGTTAAATTTCATGCATCAGTGACGCAACATTTTGGACTGTTCTCATACTGTAGAGATAGACAATCATTCTATTTAGCTATGAAAAAACTCCTGATTCTTTTGTGTTGTGTCTTCTTCGGAATGGCCTCCTGTTCTACCGATAACGATAATTCAGAAAATGAAACCCTGGAACTCATCAATGCGCTTACCGGCAATCCAAATGATGTTTGGACTGTGGAGGCAGCAACGCTCTCAAATACGTCCGTAACTGAACTTGCTGTAGGTCAGGCATATAATCTCTCAGATGATGAATTTAAATTTACAAAGGACGACTCAGGAGATCTGCTGATTAATTGGCAACGAGGACTTGACATAAATTCGGCAGCCGGCTCGCTCGAATCATTTCTAAGGGACACCAGAGTATCAACATTACGAGAGATATTAATGTATGACAGCTCTCAGGCTACTTTTATAAGTTCTTCAGAAGGAATAAAGATGTCCTATAATGCCGAAGATCGTCGTATTCAAATGACGGTCACATTTTCAGCCGGTGCACAATTGCGAATAACCCTGCGTGAGAAGTTGGCATCAGATTACAAAAGACCTGTTTCAGGGATAACAGGTGGCGCGAACATACTATCAATTGAAAACGCAACCGCCTGGGCCGGATTTAAATACCTGCCTTCCCAGGAGCGACTCTACCTTTCGAGTTTTGGTAATTCGGCAGAAGGTGAGGAGTTTATTCTGAGATACGATATAAATAGCGATGAGCTAATACAGTTTTTTACGCAGCGCGAGGAAAACGATCACCCTTCCATGCATTTGGAGTTACTTGGAGATGTGCTCTATAATCTGGGAGGCTCGTTTCATCAAACCTTCGAGCTCGATCTAAATCCCATTAATAATAACTATCCGGTAGCAAATGCCTGGGGAAAGTTTGGAACCGCCGTTGTGGACGACCGCATATACTTTACAGGAGGATATTTGGAAGATCTGGGAGACTCTCAGATTGGAGTATCACTTCCTCCTTACACATCTGTCGAGATTCTGGAAGATCTTCCGGACGTACTTATTGAATCCGATAGTGAGATCGTTGATGATGCCCTTTATATTTTCGGCGGTTGGGATCCAAGCCTGCAAAACGATGGAAGCGATCAGGTAGTTGTTTATAACATTACGGACGGAGCATCCGACTCCGTGGCACTCCCTGTCACACTTCAATCGGCACGCACCTGTATTGTCGAAAACCTGATCTACGTTGGCGGTCAATTACCTACAGATGATAATAACGATGGCTTGAGGGATAATTACCTGGGGGCTTTCAATCTGATTGACAATAGTTTTCAGCTGATTGAACTTGCCATTCCGGGCACTGAGAACATGACGCTTATTAACCTTCAAATCGCCGGGAACGAGATCTTCACCGTGTTCTATGAAAACATCCCGGGGCCGGGAGGAATCAATCATATTTACCGGTCTCCATTGGATTAATCCGGGGCCCTAATTCAGGCAAACAAAACCAAGTGATTACAACTCCCTGAAACAAGGGGAGTTTTTGGTTTGGTATTGCTTAGAAAAATAGCAGTAGAAGCACTTGTAATTCAAATAAATAATGGTACATTTGCAGCCCTTTTTGAAGGGAACAATGTATTATTAACAATAGACAAAAAACTGAGTGTAATGGACACATTAAGTTACAAAACAGTGTCTGCCAACAAAAAGACCGTTAACAAAGAATGGTTATTGGTAGATGCGGACGGGCAAACATTGGGTCGTCTGGCAAGTGAAGTAGCCAAGTTGCTTCGTGGAAAACACAAGCCGAACTTCACACCCCACGTGGATTGTGGTGACAACGTTGTTGTTATCAATGCCGAAAAGGTAAAACTTACCGGTAACAAGTGGGAAGCCAAAGAATATTTGCGTCACACGGGATATCCCGGTGGACAACGCAGTTTGACTGCCCAGGAAATGTTTGATAAAAATCCTTCGCGATTGGTTGAGAAAGCCGTGAAAGGAATGCTTCCAAAGAACAAGCTGGGAGCCGCTTTATTTAGAAATTTAAAGGTTTATACCGGAGCTGAGCACAATCAGGAGGCACAGAAACCACGAGCCATTAATCTAAAAGACATTAAGTAATGGAAGTCATTCACAAGATAGGAAGAAG
>CAZTLE010000039.1:10524-24913 GCA_964614415.1 uncultured Aureitalea sp.
TGTAGCACGTATCTATGTTTCCGAAGGAAAAGGAAACATCACTGTGAACAAGCGGGAGTTGGACAATTACTTCACTACTCCTACACTGAGATACAAGGTTAAGCAACCGTTGGCACTTACAAATAACGAAGGAAACTTCGATATCAAAGTAAACGTATATGGTGGTGGTGTAACCGGACAGGCAGAAGCAGTTCGCCTGGCTATTTCACGAGCTATGTGCGAATTAAATGAGGAAAACAGAGCAATCCTAAAACCGGAAGGTCTGTTGACTCGTGACCCGAGAATGGTTGAGCGTAAGAAATTCGGTCAGAAGAAAGCGCGTAAGAAATTCCAGTTCTCTAAACGTTAATATTCCCATTCGGATTGGGTGTTCCTTCTGGAATACCCCTTCCGGCTGGACAAGTTCATATTTTATTATTAATGCTGTTATCTATATGCTCCGAAGCCCTGGCGCAGGAGCATCTCTTCACAAGAGGGGTCTCTCCTACGCCAGGGCTTCGGAGAGTATAGAGTTAGTTTAGCATCCAAACCGAAGCTTTGCTTCGTCCTCCCAGCCATAGCGAAGGAGGGCCTTATGAAACAGAGCGGGTTGCTATCTAAAACAGGAACGTAAACTATTACAAAAATGGCAAAAACTGTTGAAGTCAAGGACTTACTTGACGCTGGTGTTCATTTTGGACACTTAACCCGAAAATGGAATCCGAACATGGCTCCTTACATCTACATGGAGCGTAACGGAATCCACATTATTAACCTTTACAAGACGGCCGCAAAACTGGAAGAGGCGAACGAAGCCCTTAAGAAGATTGCTGCCAGTGGACGAAAGATCCTTTTCGTAGCTACCAAGAAACAGGCGAAGGATATCGTTGCCGAAAAGGCAAAGAACGCGAACATGCCGTATATCACAGAGCGTTGGCCCGGTGGTATGTTGACCAACTTCGTAACTATCCGTAAGGCAGTTAAGAAAATGGCAGCTATCGATCGCATGAAGCAGGACGGAACCTTCAACACGCTTTCCAAGAAAGAGCGTCTTCAGGTAGATCGTCTGCGTGCGAAGCTTGAAAAGAACCTTGGATCCATCTCCGATATGAGCCGCTTACCCGGTGCTATCTTCGTAGTGGACACTACGCGTGAGCATATCGCGGTGAAAGAAGCACAGAAGTTGAACATTCCGATCTTCGCTATGGTAGATACCAACAGTGATCCTCGAGTGATCGACTACGTAATTCCTTCAAATGACGATGCTTCCAAGTCTATCGACAAGATCATAGGCAGCGTTTCCGAAGCTATCGTAGAAGGATTGGCCGAGCGAAAAGCAGGTAAAGAAGCCGAAGCAACCGCAGAAGCTCCTAAAAAAGAACCTGCAAAAGCAAAAGCAGAAGCAGCTGCTGTAGTTGAAGAGGCGGCCAAAGAAGAGGAATAATATAGCAATTAGTTAATAGTAAACTAAGATCGAATCCAACCCGTTGGATCGATCTTTACAATCACAAACACAACAAAAATTTATAACAATGGCAAAGATAACCGCCGCAGAAGTAAATAAATTAAGAAAAGCAACCGGTGCCGGAATGATGGACTGTAAAAAAGCGTTGGTTGAAGCTGATGGTGATTTTGACAAAGCGATCGAGATCCTTCGTAAAAAAGGACAAAAGGTTGCTGCCAAAAGAGCAGATCGGGATTCCAGCGAAGGTGCCGTTATTGCCAAGGTAAATGATAATGCCAGTAAAGGAGTGATTATCTCTTTGAACTGTGAGACCGATTTCGTAGCTAAGAATGAAGAATTCGTGAACCTGGCCCACCAGTTGGCCGAGCTTGCGCTGTCTACATCTTCCAAAGATGAATTCATGGCTGCCGATTTCAACGGAATCTCAGTACAGGAGAAACTTACCGAGCAGACCGGTGTTATCGGCGAGAAGATCGAGATCGGGGCTTACAAGACACTCGAGGCTCCTTTCGTAGGTTCATACATTCACGCAGGTAACAAGATCGCTGTTGTAACAGGTCTTTCCGGAAGTGTTGACGGAGCTGCAGTTGTTGCTAAAGATGTAGCAATGCAGGCTGCCGCTATGAATCCTATCGCTCTTAACGAAGACGGTGTGGATGCTGCTGTGATCGAGAAAGAAATTGAGATCGCAAAAGATCAATTGCGTCAGGAAGGAAAGCCGGAGGAAATGCTTGATAACATTGCGAAAGGAAAGCTTAAGCGTTTCTTCAAGGACAACACCCTTGTGAACCAGGTGTTCATTAAAGACAGCAAACAAAGCGTAGCCCAGTATGTGAAAACAATTGGTGACGTGGAAGTTGTTGCTTTTGAAAGAGTAGCGCTGAGCAACTAAGCTCAACTTTATAAATTAAAAAACCGCCGTCCTTCGAAAAGGGTCGGCGGTTTTTTTTATACTTTCTGTACTACTACAAATCGGTTCTTTCGAATCGCAGTCTTCCCAACACAGGGGTGAATCCACCTTGTGAAAATGGCGCTCCGTTGATCACCGAAACCACACCTTGCGGTGAAGTCGGATTATCCGGATCCATATAGGTAGCTCCGCTATCTGTACCTGCATCCAGTGGTGCCAGGTCTACTTCGAGTACATCTACCAGGGAATTTGCACTGGCGATCATAGTTTGTCCATCCACACCTACAAACCAGTCGGGACTGGGTGAAAGTGCCGCTAAGAAACTAATAGATGTCTTATCCGGATCAATACTGATGTTCACACTCTGTGCCTGTGTAGGTCCACCGGCATCTGTAAGATTCATTACGATAAAATCGGAAGAATCCATACCACCCTGACTTGCCAGAAAACTTGCCAACGCAGTGTTATCACCGGTTTCAGCAAGTGTTTGCAATTCAGCCGAAGCAGGTTGTCCTATCTTGAAAACAGACATACCCGGTTCGTGTACCGCAACCAGGATTCCCGAAAAGGTCGGGTTGGTAGGGTAATCGGTTGGAAAATTGGCCTGAGTAAAATCAGGTTCGAATGTAACACGGTAGGTTGCATTGGGGACCAATCCACCTCCGCCTCCATCTTGTGGAGTGTCGTCGTCTGACTTACAAGAAAATAGGGTCAAGGCCAGACATAGGGGTACTAAAATTAACTTTTTCATATTGGCTTTTTTAAGAATTCTAAATTACGATTGTCCATAGTTTACTAACTGTTCTGAGGATATAAAATTACATTTTATAATTATATTTGCACAAAACCGCGATTTACATGCAATATAAGAGGATTTTACTCAAACTTTCCGGTGAGGCGTTAATGGGAACGATGGAGTACGGGATAGACCCCAACCGATTGAAGGAATACGCGCTGGAAATCAAGAAAATCTATGAAAAAGGAGTCCAAATTGCAATTGTAATAGGCGGAGGAAACATCTTTAGAGGTATTTCCGGGGCTAGCAAAGGAATGGACCGTGTACAGGCCGATCATATGGGTATGCTCGCCACGGTTATTAACGGACTTGCCTTGCAGAACGCCTTCGAGAGTGAAGGAATCCCTACCCGACTTCAGAGCGCCATCAAAATGAACGAAGTAGCGGAGCCCTTTATCCGCAGAAAAGCCATTAGACATCTTGAAAAAGGCCGGGTAGTGATTTTTGGCGGCGGTACCGGAAATCCGTATTTCACAACTGATTCGGCTGCTGTACTACGTGCCATTGAAATTGGAGCGGATGTAATCCTTAAAGGAACTCGGGTAGATGGTATCTACTCCAGCGACCCTGAAAAAGATGAAAAAGCTACCAAATTTGACTTCATTAGCTTTGACGAGGTACTTAAGAAAGGCCTAAAAGTGATGGATACCACAGCCTTCACTCTGAGTCAGGAAAATGAGCTGCCTATCATTGTTTTCGACATGAACCGGGAAGGAAACCTGCAGCGTGTCGTATCCGGAGAGAAGGTTGGCACCAAGGTCAACTTGTAAAACTGCCCTATTCTTGCTATTTTTAAATGGCCCGGTTTTTGACCCTGGCCTAATAAATCGAATATGGAAGAAATTAAGTTTATAATGGATAGTACCCTTGAAGCCATGGGGAATTCGCTCAAACACCTGGAAAAGGCGTTGGCCAACATCCGTGCGGGTAAGGCCTCTCCGTCTATGGTGTCCGGTGTTATGGTTGAATATTACGGAAATCCTACGCCGCTGAATCAGGTGGCTAACGTAAACACGCCGGACGGGATGACAATCTCCATTCAGCCCTGGGAAAAGACACTGATCCCGGACATCGAAAAAGCCATTCACATGGCAAATCTGGGCTTCAACCCGATGAACAACGGAGAGAGCGTGATAATTAATGTACCGCCGCTCACCGAAGAACGTCGGAAGGAACTGGTTAAACAGGCTAAGGCCGCAGCCGAAGACACCAAAGTAGGTGTGCGCAACGATCGGCAAACGGCCAATAAAGAAATTAAGGAACTGGACATCTCGGAAGATCATCAGAAGAACCTGGAGATCGATATTCAGGAAATGACCAATGATCACATTAAAAAGATCGAGGAGATGTTAGGCGCCAAAGAAAAAGAAATCATGACGGTGTAAGGTCCGTCAGAACAAAAAGACTCATGAGCAGTTGGCAATTTGCTGACTGCTTTATTTATTATATTTATTGCAGAAATATTCCTGCTTGGGCAAATCGAACCTCATCCTGCCACTCCTGTTGCTCATGGCCTTCGCCGGCCTTGCCCAGCAACCCACCGTCGAAATTTCACGTGATACCACCTCCACCGGTAAACAGCGAAAGGAAAGCCCGTTCCAAACCGGATACTACCCCATTGCATTTTTTGATGTGGACCTGCGCTATTTCATCAAGTACAACAACTACGAGGGTTTCCGACTGGGATTTGGTGGAATTACCAACGAACGGCTGTTTGAAAATTTCAAAATAGGTGGTTATGTGGCGCGTGGATTTAAGGATCAGGACTGGAAATACAGTCTGGGAGGTAGTGTTCGACTGGATCCGGAGCACAACACCTGGATAAACCTCTATTACATCAACGATATCCGGGAGATAGGAGCGTTCAATTACCTCACCGACGCCCGGGTGTATTCGGTCTTCGAACCCCGATTGGTAAACATCAACCAGTTTTTCAAGTATCGCACATGGCAAGCCAACATTCAGCATGAGTTCTCCTCCAAAGTCATGTCCGAATTTCGAATAGCACGCAGTAAGATCGATCAGATTGAAGACTATCGCTTCAACCCGGGTGGAAATCCGTTCAGGAATTACAAGACCACCGAGGCGACTGCTTCCATTCGCATTAGCCCTAAAACCAACTTTTTCACCACGGAAGACGGCCGCATTGAATACTTTGACGGTTTTCCCAAGATAAGTATGCAGTTAACACAGGCGATCAAGGGAGTTGCCGACAGTGATTTCACCTATACCAAACTGGGTCTAAAGCTGGACTATTACATTAAACGTACCAACCTATCCTCTACCAATATCCTTCTGGAGGGGGCCGTAGCCTTTGGTGACGCCCCCTTAACTCATTTGTTTCATGCCTACCCGAACAGTCCGACCAACGAAACGATACTGCGCAGGTTTTCGGTGGCGGGGAGGCGAAGTTTTGAAACGATGTACTTCGGGGAGTTCTTTTCAGACAAGCTGGCAACGCTTCAGGTAAAGCATAGCCTGCGGAGATTCTATTTTTCAGAAAAATTTCAACCGGAACTCGTCTTTATCACCCGGCACGCACTGGGTGATCTCAGCAACAGGGATGAACATTTGGGAATTGGTTTTAACACCCTGGATCAACTGTATTCCGAATCCGGTTTGGAACTCAATAAGATCATTTTTGGATTCGGATTGAGCTTCGCATATCGCTACGGATTTTATCACCTTCCCCGTTTTGATGACAATATCTCGTTTAAATTCACATTTTATCTGAAATTATAAGCAGAAAGTCGACGTTATAACTAACTGCCTGCAAGGGAATTCATACCTTTGCGCAGCTTTTGAAAAAGGGAGTCGTTGAACAAACTGTTTAGTATAGGATTTTGGAGTGCGGTGGCCAGGTTCATCCTGCGCAATCGGACATTGTTGTTGATTGCCATCGCAGGAATTACCGTGTTCATGGGGATGCAATGGCAGC
This sequence comes from uncultured Aureitalea sp., assembly GCA_964614415.1. Lineage (GTDB taxonomy): Bacteria > Bacteroidota > Bacteroidia > Flavobacteriales > Flavobacteriaceae > CAZTLE01. The sequence goes on from CAZTLE010000039.1 coordinate 16,613, forward strand.
ACATGCGATTCACCTATACGGAGGCCAACATGCTCCCGGATGATCACGAGATCAACCTCGAGTACAATCGGTTCCTGGAACAGTTTGGAGAGGAAGGAAATCTCATCGTGCTCGGTGTTAAAGACACCTCCTTTTTCACCCCTGAGATTTTTGAAGCCTGGAATCGTCTCAATACAGATATTAAGACCTTTAAGGAAGTGGATCTCACCCTCTCCATAGGTGATCTGCAAAAACTACAAAAGCGAACGGACACGGCCTCATTCGAAATGGTTCCGTTCATTCAGGACAGCATCCTGGATGCCGACAAGCTGGATCGCTATGCGTACGAGCTCTACTATAAGCTGCCTTTCTATGAGGGCTTGGTCTACAGTCCGGATAAAACTTCTATTCGATCCGCCGTCTATCTGAACAAAGACATCGTTAATACAGCGGCCCGGCGGGATTTTATCATTGAAGAACTTATCCCGCTTATTGAGGCTTTTCAAATTGAAACAGGCCTTAAGGTGTACACCTCTGGGATGCCATACATCCGTACGCTGAACTCCCAACATATCATCAATGAGATCGGTCGTTTTATTGCCGCTGCCCTGTTGGTGACTTCACTGATCTTTTTCTTTTTCTTCAGATCTTTCAGAGCGACCTTCATTTCACTGGTTACGGTAATTATCGGGGTGATGTGGACCTTTGGTATTCTGGGACTCCTGCATTATGAAATAACGGTCCTTACGGCCCTTATTCCACCGCTTATCATTGTCATAGGGGTCGCGAACTGTATTTTCCTCATCAATAAATATCAGCAGGAAATCAAAACCCATGGGAACCAGGCCAAATCGTTGCAACGTGTGATCACCAAGGTGGGGAACGCCACGCTCATGACCAACCTTACGACCGCCTCAGGTTTTGCAACCTTCATTCTGACCAATAGTAAGCTCCTTAAGGAATTTGGTGTGGTCGCATCGATAAGCATTATTGCTATCTTCCTGTTAAGTCTGTTCATCATTCCCATTGTGTACAGCTACATGCCTATTCCAAAATACAAGCACCTGAAACACCTCAACAAGAAGTGGATAGGGAGTTTTGTGAAATGGCTGGAACGCGTGGTACGGGAACGTCGCATTGCGATCTATGTCACAACATTGATCCTGCTATGCGCCGGGTTGATAGGGATCAATAAAATTCGTATTTCGGGAAGTCTTATTGAAGACATGCCCAAGGATGAGGCCTTTTTTAGTGACATCCGCTTCTTTGAAAAAGAATACGAAGGTATCATGCCTCTTGAGATCCTCATTGATACGCGGAGAAAGAAGGGGGTGATGAAGCTGGCCACCTTAAAGCGCATGGAGGAACTTCAATTGTACATCGAAGAACTTCCTGAATTCTCAAAACCACTTTCGCTGGTGGAGCTGGTCAAGTATTCCAAGCAGGCCTACTACAATAACAATCCCGAGTACTATCAACTGCCCAACAGCCAGGAACGTACGTTCATCCTGTCCTATGCAAAGAGTAGTACCGACAATACCGATCTGCTAAAGGCCTATGTAGACAGCACGGGGCAGTATGCCCGCATAACGGCCTTTATGAAGGATACGGAGACCGAACGTTTCGATCGGATCGAGGAGGACCTCCGTGCTGAAATCGCCAAGATATTCCCCGAGGACCGCTACGGAGTTTCTGTGACCGGTAAAGCACTGGTATTCCAAAAGGGAACCAAATACCTCGTAACAAATCTGATTATCTCGTTGTCTCTGGCCATATTGCTTATCGCCCTGTTCATGGCCTGGATGTTCCGGAATTTTAAAATGATCCTGGTTTCGCTCATTCCGAACTTACTGCCACTCATCCTGACCGCCGGACTCATGGGCTTTGTGGGCGTTCCTATAAAACCGTCAACGATTTTGGTATTCAGTATTGCTTTTGGGATCTCGGTGGACGATACCATTCACTTCCTGGCCAAGTACCGCCAGGAGCTCATTGCCCATAACTGGCGAATCAAACGGTCGGTGTATGCCGCTTTGAAAGAAACCGGGATTAGTATGTTCTATACGTCCATCGTTTTGTTCTTCGGGTTCTCGGTATTTACCATTTCCAGTTTTGGAGGCACGGTAGCCCTGGGAGCGTTGGTCTCCACTACCCTACTCTTTGCCATGCTTTCAAACCTGTTGTTACTGCCTTCGCTATTGCTTTCCCTGGAGCGAAGTATTGCCAATCAGGCCACCCTCAAACAGCCTGCCATTCAGATCATTCCCGGCGAACAGGAAGAGGAAGAAGAGGAGGAAAAAGAAGAACCGGTGGAAATGCTCTGATCGCTTGAAAGCACTTGTTGAATTTGAGATTTCAGAATTGAATTTTCAGATTAAAAAAAAGTATCTTTACCCCCTTAAAAATTTCAGGCATGCGAAAAGAAGTTATTGAAGTGCTGAGAAGCGAGCCATCGCTTCATGAGATTACGGTTTCCGGTTGGGTTCGTTCTTTCCGGAGCAATCGGTTTATTGCCATAAATGACGGATCTACGATCAAGAATTTGCAATGTGTGGTTGACTTTGAAAACTTCGAGGAGGATTTGCTTAAACGAGTCACCGTAGGTGCTGCTATTGAGGTAACCGGGGTACTGGTGGAAAGTCAGGGACAGGGACAGGCTGTGGAGATACAGGTGTCCGGTATTGAGATCCTGGGAGATGCCAACCCGGAAGAAGTGAAGCTTACCATATTGTCCCCCAAGCGTCATACGTTGGAGACCCTGCGCGAGCAGGCGCATCTTCGCGTTCGTACAAACACCTTCGGTGCGGTAATGCGTACGCGGTCCAAACTGGCTTTTGCCGTGCACGAGTATTTTCAGAAAAACGGATTTTACTATATGCATGCGCCTATCATCACCGGAAGTGATGCCGAGGGTGCAGGAGAGATGTTCCGTGTGACCGGCCTGGATGCCAAGAACCCTCCCCTGGATGAGAACGGGGATGTTAACTACAAAGAGGACTTCTTCGAAAAGGAAACCAACCTAACGGTGAGTGGTCAGCTGGAAGCTGAGACCTATGCCATGGGACTGGGTAAAGTATACACTTTTGGTCCTACTTTCCGGGCTGAGAATTCCAACACTTCACGTCACCTGGCTGAGTTTTGGATGATCGAACCGGAGATCGCTTTTTGCGATCTGGATGGAAACATGGACCTGGCCGAGGACTTCATCAAGTATATCATTGAATACGCTCTGGAGAACTGCGCCGATGACCTGGAGTTCCTTGAGAAGCGACTGCTGGATGTGGAGAAAACCAAGCCACAGGCAGAACGCAGTGATATGGCATTACGCGAAAAGCTTCGCTTTGTGCTGGACAACAACTTTAAGCGCGTTACGTATACCGAAGCAATTGAGATCTTAAAACAATCCAAGCCAAATAAGAAAAAGAAGTTCAAATACCTCATCGACGAATGGGGTGCCGATCTGCAAAGTGAGCACGAACGCTACCTGGTGGAAAAGCACTTTAAATGCCCTGTGATCCTGTTCGATTACCCGGCCAAGATTAAGGCCTTCTATATGCGCCTGAACGACGACGGGAAGACCGTGCGGGCCATGGACGTATTGTTCCCGGGTATTGGAGAGATCGTAGGTGGTTCGCAACGTGAGGAGCGATATGACGTATTAGTTGAGAAGATCCGTGAATTGGGCATTGACGAAAAAGAACTGTGGTGGTATCTCGACCTAAGAAAATTCGGAACGGCGGTACATAGCGGTTTCGGACTTGGTTTCGAGCGTATGGTTCAGTTTGTGACCGGAATGGGTAACATCCGGGATGTGATCCCATATCCCAGAACTCCCGGAAACGCCGAATTTTAATGAAATCACAACCTTTTCATAAACCAATCTACTTCGACAAACAAGTAGATTGTTTTTTTTAATTTTATGTGAAACAACAGCTTGTATGCTGAAGCAACAATTAAACTTTAAACTCTCTCAAAAGCTGTCTCCCCAGCAGATACAGCTTATGAAGCTTATTCAATTGCCTACCCAGGCCTTTGAGCAGCGTATTTCGCAGGAGTTGGAGGAAAATCCCGCCCTGGAGGGAGGAAAAGACGATGTTGCCGATGCCTACGAGGATGATTTCGGAAGTGATACCTACGAGGACGACTACGGAGAAGGTACCGAGGTCATTGAGACCGATATCAACGTGGACGACTACCTTAGCGACGATGAGATCCCCAGTTACAAGCTATCGGCCAATAATTACAGTTCGGATGATGAGGAAAAACAGACTCCCTATGCCTCCGGAACTTCGTTCAATCAGTTTCTCCTGCAGCAATTGAACACTTTTCGCCTGGATGACGAAGAAACGGAGATCGCCCGCTTTTTGGTGGGAAGTGTGGATGAAAGCGGATACATCCGCAGGGACCTCACCGACATCGTAGACGACCTCGCCTTTACCCAAAACGTGTTTACTTCCGAAGACAAGATCGAAAAGGTACTCGATATCGTTCAGGAGCTCGATCCTCCCGGCGTAGGCGCCCGAAATCTTCAGGAGTGTCTCCTGATCCAACTGGAGCGCAAGGAAGCCACACCTTCGGCCATGTTGGCTACGCAGATCATCGATCAGGCGTTCGATCAGTTTACCAAAAAGCACTATAAGAAATTACTCTCCAAATTCGATATCACCGAAGACGACTTGCGTGAAGCGATCCAGGAGATTGAAGGGCTGAATCCCAAACCGGGGGGCACCTATTCGGGTAATACGCGCATGATAGAGCATGTGGTTCCGGATTTTGCCATCAAGATCGTTGACGGAGAGCTTGAACTTACTCTCAACGGACGCAATGCACCCGAACTCCACGTTTCCCGTGAATATTCGGATATGCTGAAGGGCTACAAGGAATCCAAGGACAAATCGAAATCCCAGCGGGACGCCGTGCTCTTCATCAAGCAGAAACTCGATGCCGCAAAATGGTTCATCGATGCAATTAAGCAGCGTCAACAGACGTTGTACGTTACGATGAACGCTATTATGCACCACCAGGAGGAATACTTCCTCTCCGGGGATGAGCGCAAGCTAAAACCCATGATCCTGAAAGACATTGCCGATAAGATCGATATGGATGTATCCACGGTTTCTAGGGTGGCTAACAGCAAGTATGTGGATACCCCCTACGGAACGAAGCTTATCAAGGACTTCTTCAGCGAATCCATGAAGAACGTTCAGGGAGAGGACGTATCGACACGCGAGATTAAAAAGATCCTTGAGATCACCATTTCCGAAGAAGACAAGAAAAAACCTCTTACGGATGACAAACTGGCCAAGATCCTAAAAGAAAAAGGATATCCTATAGCGCGACGCACCGTGGCCAAGTACAGGGAGCAACTGGACCTCCCGGTCGCCCGACTCCGAAAAGAGATTTAATGAACTACTTTGTACGTATTGGATCCTACCTGCTGCATCCGCTGTTGATGCCGCTGCTGGGAGCATTGCTGTACTACATCATCACACCGCGCTATGTGGAATCGGATATTATCCGGAGCAAACTGGCGGCGGTGGCTATCATTACCGTGCTCATCCCTGTGGTCACTTTTTTCCTGCTGAAGAACCTGCGTATCATTTCTTCCATACACCTGCATGAGGTTAAGGAACGTAAAATCCCGTTGATGATCCAGTGCATACTGTTGCTACTGGTCATCAAGATGGTCTTTGATCCGTACGATAATTCGGAAATGTACTATTTCTTCGTGGGTGTACTGTTCTCCGGGGTATCGGCGCTTATCATGGTATTCTTCAACTTCAAGGTGAGTTTACATCAAATGGGGGTGGCAGGCCTTACCATGTTTGCCATCGCACTGAGCATTCACTTCCAGGTGAATATGTTGCTTTGGATCGGTTTCTTTCTGATCGGAAACGGATGGGTGGCTTCTTCGCGCCTGGAGGCAGATGCGCATTCCTACATCGAATTGATCACCGGTTTTTTCCTGGGCGTGCTTCCGCAGATCATGCTGCTGAATCTGTGGCTATAGGATATAGAAGATAAGTCCCAGCTTTACCGAATTAAAGCCCACATTGGCCCCAGTATCAGTGCTGGCGTTGCTAAACAGCGGCGTGAGTCCGTAGTAGCCGTAAAAGTTCACCGTATTGTATCCTACGCTTAAGCTAAGGCCCATTTGCAGGCGATCCAGCTCGGGAAGGTCGGTAAGGGATATATTGTTCCCGGACTGCCTTAATTTGGCTTTAAAATAATACACATAGCCCACCCGGACACCGGCATAGACCCGCCAGAATTTATAGGAAGACGCGGTAGAAGTTCGCCATCGTAGTTCGAAAGGTGCTTCGATCATGGCAATGCTATATCGGTTGCTGGTAAAATCAACATCGCTGGTGAGCACGGTGAAATTGGTAGCTCCCGTGACATCCTCGGTGATGGCCAGGTTTTGACCAAACTGATCGTAGGTAAGCCCCAGTCCGATAGCCGCTGCCAGGTTACGCCGTTCATTAAAAGGCATGTCTCTGAGGAACCCCAATTGCACGCCCCCTGAAAATCCGTTGATGCTTACACCGGGGGGTACGTCGATCGCAAAATTATAGGAGGCTCCTATGTAGAACTGGTCTTCCCGGTACTCGGGATCACCCTCGTATTCCTCTTCTTCATCCTGCGCCATCACAGGGGTCGCTACGAACAGCAAAGCGAGGGTAAGTAATTTCCAGGTATACGACGACTTCATATTTTAAAGATAGGCGGATTTGCTTATATGTAAACTAAAAACGCCCCGAAATATTTCGAGGCGTTTTGAATGATCTATATGGATTCGTTTTAGATGTCCAATTGATTTCCAGGTGTAGTGATGTAAATGATCTTCACCATGTTGGCTTCACGAAGCTCTTCTTTGATATCTGAAACAATACCATTGTTAGCTTCTTCATCTACTTTCAAAGCCACTACAACGCTGTTCTGAAGTTCAGGTAACAGCTTTGCACGCTCCTGCTCAAGGGCAAGGCGCAACTGGGAGATCTCGGTGTACTTATCACCGATCTGGATCTTCGGCTCGGTACCGTACTTGTCTTCGTAACCGGGGCCTGGTTTACCCACATATACAAAGATGGAACGGTCTTTTTTCAGCTTTTCTACCTGGTCTCCTTTAGGTAAGATGTTTGCCACGAGTAAGTTACTCTCACGCAACACCGTTACTACCATAAAAAAGAACAGTAGCATGAACACAATATCAGGCAGAGATGCCGTATTTACAGCAGGCAGATCGCCGCTTTTCTTCTTTTTGAATTTTGACATATCTACTTAATTTATTGTCCTCGTTTCTTAGGTTCAGCTTCTGAGAGCTTCAGAGGAAATAACTGTTGTACTTCCTTAAGTTGCTCCTGGGCGCGTTCCTCGTTACCGAAGTAATTTCCTTCTTCGATATCTCTTTTAACTTCGGTATACTTCCAACCGAACATCCGTTGTGATTCACGATCACGGAGGAAGTTATAGGCCGCCACCAATTCGTTCTGAACCGCGATATACATCTTGTAGGACGTCAAGCGGTCACTTTGCAGTGATATTACCGCTTTGTTCGGGTTATCGGACGAACTGGGATCACGCAGTCCTTTACAATAATTACAGTGCTCGGGAGAACCCGCAGGGGAACCTCCGTTATCCAGGAATTCGATAGCTGCCTGTCTTAGATCTTTAAGTTCCATTAATTCCTCCTCAACGAGAAGTTGATCATCTCTATTCACATTTACGATAAAGATGTTCTTCTCTTTTAATGGAGGTGGATCCACTTCTTCATCTTGCTTTGGGGGTAACTGCCGCGCAATCCCTTTGTCTTTTTCGATGGTAGTGGTTACCAGGAAAAAGATAAGTAAGAGAAACGCAATGTCCGCCATGGACCCGGCATTCACCTCCGGTGCTGATCTTCTTGCCATTACTTTGTAAATCTTTTAATTCCACCAAAGGCGGTCACTATAATAGCCAGTGCGGCCATTATGTAGAAACCGTATAACCCTGTGTCAACCCATTTGGCTGTACTCTCGGAAACAGGCTTGTCCACCTGGGTGTTCGGTGGAACATCACCGCTACCCAGCGCGTACGCTATGACGACGATCGCCACAAACCCACCAAGTACCATTAAGGTTTTCTTCAGGTTCCCCGCAAAGATTCCCTTCAAAGCAAAGAAGAGAACGATCACGGCTGTCAATAGGATGGTAAGGTATCCCCAGTACAATGGTCCGTCAACACCTTCACCCGTAGCTTCTATCTCGGTATTCCCTTTGACCAGGATCATCACGAAGAAAACAATCCCCACGAGTCCTAATAAAAAGGCAAGTATTTTAAATA
>CAZTLE010000040.1:0-3270 GCA_964614415.1 uncultured Aureitalea sp.
AATCTCGGTAGCCTCCGTACTTGACATTCAAAACTTTATTTGGAGAGGGCTTAACTTCTTCTATCTGTACAAAGCCGATACGCCTGAGCTGGCAAACGACGCTTTTGCTTCCGACGAAGAGCGCAATGCCTTCCTGGACGATTTCGACACCCCCGAAGCCTTATTCGATTACCTGAAATCCGGTCAGGATGAATTTAGCATCCTGGTTGATGACTACGTAGCGCTCGAGAATGCCCTCAGCGGAATCACCCTCAATAACGGTATGGAATTCGGACTCGTGCTCTATCCCGATGGCAGTCAAAATGTATTTGGGTATGTGCGCTATGTGCTTCCCAATTCGGATGCGGAATCCAAAGGACTGCAACGAGGTATGATCTTCAACACGGTGGATGGAGTTCAAATTAACCAACAAAACTTCAGTGAGATATTCGCACCCGATATCTATACCATTGGTTTTGCAAATTTTAACGGTACCGATGTGACGCCCACAGGAGATACGGTGACGCTTACGAAAATGGCGTATACCGAAAATCCGGTCTACCTGCAACGAACCCTTAATGTCGAAGGCCAAAATGTCGGTTACCTGATGTACAATGCCTTCACGGCGGAATTTGACGGTGAATTGAACGACGCGTTCGCCCAGTTCCAGGCCGATGGTATTTCCGAACTCGTACTCGATCTTAGGTATAACGGAGGAGGATCGGTAGAAAGCTCCAAAGACCTTTCCAGTATGATTACCGGTCAGTTTGTAGGGCAGGTGTATTTTAACGAAGAGTGGAATGCCGACCGTCAGGATGAATATGCGCAACCCGGAGTGTTCGATGCTAATATTCGAACGGGAGCTGCCATCAATAATCTTAACTTATCCCGCGTCTATGTGCTTACCACCGGCAGCACGGCCTCGGCCAGTGAGTTGCTTATCAACGGCCTTGATCCGTATATCGATGTCGTACAGGTAGGTACCGCCACCCGCGGTAAATTCCAGGCTTCGTTCCTGTTGTATGATGCTCCGGCACCTAATTTTAGTCGTAATGAGGCCAATCCGGCGCACACCTACGCCATGCTCCCACTAGTGTTTAAAACGGTGAATGCAAACGGAATAACCGATTTCATAGACGGTCTGTTCCCGGATATTTCACTGAATGAGAATTACACAAATCTGGGTGTTCTGGGCGATCCTAACGAGCCTTACCTGGCGGCTGCTTTGGATGATATGTTCGGAGGACGAAGTCCTAACTTTGATGTCCCTGAGTTGGAACTTGTTTCCGAAAGCAAAGCGTCTTCCAGTACCTACCAGATCATGGTAGCCAATAAATAGACCCATGAAGAAAAGATCGGTCGTGCGGCTTATTCTGGTCCTTGCGCTTGTACTTGTCAATATAAGCTGTGATCAGGTTTCCAAGGAAGCCGTGAGAGATCGTATATCCGAAAATGAATACATACATGTCATAGAAGACATGTTTATACTTACCAAAGTGGAGAACGTCGGGGCCGCTATGAGCCTGGGTTCCGGCTTATCTCCCGGCTTAAAAACAGTAATACTGAAGATTCTCCCGCTATGCCTCATCCTGGTAATGTTCGTAGTCGTGTTGGTGAGGAAGGAGATGTCACAGTGGAGTACCATCGGATGGGCCTTTATTATCGGCGGAGGTATCGGTAACATCTACGATCGTTTGCTGTATGACTCTGTGACAGACTTCATGTATATCGACCTTGGCGCCGGATTCCATACAGGCATCTTTAATATGGCCGATGTTTCTGTGGTGGTTGGGACTTTGCTAGTGGTAAGTCAGGTCATTCTGGACCGAAAAAAGAAAAAAGAAACCGTGTCGACCCAACAGGAAGACACGGTTTAATTGCTGGCACTAAAGCTTTTTAGAAATTCAGTCGGAAACCAACCCGGGCATTTCGGCCGCGTGTTTGGAATCGCACGATCTCCTCGTATTCCTCGTCCAACAAGTTGAAAATGTTAGCGAATACGGTCACTTGCTCACACAGCTGGTAGCTTCCGGATAGATTCAGCAAACCAAAACTCTCAAGCGTTACGGTTTCCGCTTCGAAGGTATCGGGATTGAAAAAAGAATCGTCGCGATCGCCGTTAAACTGATAGGAAACACTTACGTTCCCTTTAGTTCCGAAACGATACGACAGCGATGCATTGGCTTTGTGTTCCGGAATACGAAGCGCAAAACGTTCTTCAGGCCTGGTATACGTATAATTCCCGGCAAATTGCCAGTTCTTCGCAAAGGTCTTGCTCACCTCTACTTCAATTCCACTGGCCGTAAAATCTTCTCCAATGTTTTGGTACTGGGAAATAAAGAGATCGGGATCTACGGTCACAAAATCCACAAAATTGGACTCGTCCCGATTAAAGTACACCACACTCACTCTGAAATCACTTCCGCTGGAAACCTCCACCCCACCTTCCAGGGTTGTGTTCTCTTCGGGCTCCAACTCCGTATTACCAAAAGAAGGGCTGAATAGCTGAAATAATGACGGGGTAATATAGGCTGTGCTATAGGAAGCGAGCACTTTCACATTCGTGCTCCCAAGATCGAATCCGTACGAAGGATTCACGTGATACACCAAATGCGTACCGTAGTTACTGTGATTATTGAGTCGGGCACCGGCATTTAGCTGTAATCCGAATTCAGAAATAAATACGACATTCACATAGGGATCGATGATATCGAATTTGGCAGTTTCACTATCTACATCTTGTGCGAATTCTGTTTCCCCGAAAGGAATGGAAAACGAATTGAAATTGCTGAAATTACCATTCACACCCAGTACCACATTGAAGCGGTTGGAAAAACGGTGGTTTATATAGGCATCAAAATTATAGGTGCGAGCATCCGATCTTGAGGGAAAAGATGACTCAAACTCACGCTCAATACGCGTGTACACATCATTCACAACCACTTTACCCTTGTTGTATTTCCACTCAAAATTACCGCCGGTCCTGATCTGATCTGAAATGGCCCTGTTGTCGGCATCCGTAAAACTGAAGTCATCAAAACCCGTTGTGAAGTGATCCAGTCCGAAAAAACGTCGGATTTTGACCCGATCCGAGATCTGATATCCGAGATCAGCCCGAACGTTATACCGATTGAACACATCCTCCTCGAAGCGAGGCGCTCCTTCCGGCGCCGAAACGGCAGAAAGTCCGGATACGTACCGGTTATTCAGTTCGGCCCTGTATGTGAACTTTGATAATGTCCCACTGACCGCCACGCTATTGGTCACTTCCGCCACATTGTTCTGATCATC
>CAZTLE010000040.1:3296-24738 GCA_964614415.1 uncultured Aureitalea sp.
TTCGTTCCCAATGCCGATGAAAATGTCGCAGCTATGGGCTTTGCACTCTCTTTCTTTGTGGTGATACTAATGACCGCCGTAGCCGCACCCGATCCATACAGAACACTGGATGCGCCCTTAAGGATCTCAATGCGCTCCACATTGGTAACCGGTAACAAGCGCAGGTCAAAATCATTGGAAATAGAAGAAGCGTCATTCATGGGTACGCCATCTACCAGGATCACGACCTGGCGATTACGACCCCCTCGTACAAAATACCCGAGGTTTTGACCTTCATTGCTGCGGCTTCCATTGATCTCAATCCCGGAAACCTCATTGATAACCTGGGCGACCGACTTTCCGGTACTGCGCTCCAGAGTTTCTTGTGTAATGGTGGCAACCACCTTACCGCTGTTCTTTCTGGCTACCGGGACCTTGCTGTCGATCCAAACGGTATCCAGTTGTTGTTCTTGTTGGCTCCAACACACTCCTGTGACCAGAAGGCACAAACCAACCATTAAGAAATTAATTCTCATTTTTCGATTAAATAAAACGGAAAAAAGCTGGAAGAAATCTTCCATCATGTAACCTTTATCCCGAAAGTTAAACACTGATTTACCGAACCATGGCAGGTCTCCTGGCTCGCCGGTTGCGCACCTTCCCATGAGCCTTAGGCTCACAGTGGTTGTAGTTTCGCAGATCTCGCAATTCGCTCAAATGAGCTTGTTGCAAGCGGCTTACAGTTGCGGGAACAGCTTCGGATTCACACCGAATTCCCTTTTAACCATGCATGATTAATCATACATGGACCACAATTCGATGCGAAAATAAGATATTTCCCGTTGGAAGGCTCATGGAAAAAGAAGTATTTTTGGGCATGAAGAAATTCTTTCTCCTGGTTTGTATACTCAGCCTGGCGGCGTGCAAGCAAACAACTTCCGAAGATCCGAATACTACCAACGTGGCTCAAAGTGCCATTGAGGACACCAATATTCAGGTGGATCACGCCACGGGATTCACCATTGAGGCATTCGACGGCTACAAAGTACTTACGGTAAAAAATGCTTGGCCCGGAGCCGAAAAGGAATTTCGGTATGCGCTGGTTTCGTCAGATCACGCCGTACCAGGCACTCAGGGGTTTGATGCTGTTTTTAACGTGCCTGTAAAGCGCGTAGTGGTGACATCCACAACACACATACCTTCGTTGGAAATGTTGGGAATTGCGGAGTCGCTTATCGGTTTCCCGAATACCGATTATATCTCCTCGGAACATACCCGTGGTCTGGTTGACAACGGAAACGTTCGTGAGCTGGGAAAGAATGAAGACATCAATACCGAATTGCTTATCGATCTGGCTCCGGACCTCGTAGTAACCTTTGCCGTGGAAGGCGACAATGCCACCGTGTCTACCATTCAAAAAACCGGAATACCCGTTGTATATAACTCCGACTGGACGGAAACCACTCCCCTTGGTAAGGCGGAATGGATCAAGTTCTTCGGGGTATTGTTTCAGAAAGAAAGAGAAGCCGACAGCATATTTGCCCGTATCGAAGCCGATTATTTGAAAGCCAAAGAACTGGCCGCAAAGACTTCCACATACCCAACTGTCTTAAGCGGAGCAATGTATAAGGATGTATGGTACCTGCCGCAGGGAGATAGCTGGGCGGCACAATTTATCAAGGACGCCAATGGCACCTACCTTTGGGCAGACAGTGAGGGCACGGGCAGCATATCCCTTAATCTTGAGGCCGTTTTGGAAAAAGGTCAGCAAGCCGACTATTGGATCGGTCCCGGGAGTTTTACGAGTTTGGATCAATTGACCGAAGCTCACGAAGTCTATACACAGTTTGATGCGTTTACAGCTAAAAATGTCTTCAGCTTTACCAATAAAAAAGGGGCTACAGGAGGTGTGCTGTATTACGAATTGGCACCCAACCGACCCGATCTTGTCCTCAAAGACATTATTAAAATAATTCATCCGGAACTCTTACCGGAACACGAGTTATTCTTTTTCAGTAAGTTGCAGTAATGGAATCCCCTCGCACATACCGGGGTTATTTGATCGTACTCTTTGCACTGTTGACAGGTGCTTTCCTCCTCAACGTAAGTCTTGGATCGGTAGCCATTCCGTTGGACGAGATACTCAGTATTCTTACCGGAGGTGAAAGCTCAAAGACCTCCTGGCAGTTCATAATCGCCAATTATCGCTTGCCGAAAGCGGTGACCGCGGTACTTGCAGGTAGTGGATTGGCCGTTTCGGGGCTATTAATGCAGACTTTATTCAGGAATCCGCTGGCCGGTCCTTTTGTATTGGGACTGAGCAGTGGTGCCAGTCTGGGAGTGGCCATACTTATTTTAGGTGCCGGAGCCATAGGAGGCTTTCTGGGAACGCTAATCTCCAGTCCCTGGAGTCTGGTGATCGCCTCGGCCCTGGGTAGTTTTCTGGTGTTACTAGCCGTATTGGCGGTGGCATTCCGGGTAAAGGATACTATGGCGATACTGATTATCGGTTTGATGTTCGGTAGCGTTACGGCGGCCGTCGTTGCGGTGCTCTCCTACTTCAGTAATGCGGAGCAATTGCAACAATACATTTTTTGGTCCTTCGGAAGTCTGGGCAATATGTCCTGGGGGTCCGTGTTGATCTTAGCCCTGTGCTGTTTGCTGGGCCTGCTCTTGAGTGCCATGAGTACCAAGTCTCTCAATGCACTGCTCCTGGGTGAAAACTATGCGAAGAGTATGGGATTGCGCATACGGCGTACTACCTTTTTAATTATCCTGGCTACCAGCGTCCTGGCGGGAGCCATCACTGCTTTTGCGGGTCCCATTGCCTTTGTCGGCCTGGCGGTCCCCCATTTGGTGCGTCAGGTGTTTACCACTTCCAATCACGCGGTTCTTCTACCGGCGGTTATACTTAGTGGCGCATTATTGATGCTACTTTGTGATACCGTGGCGCAAATGCCATTCAGTGACTATACCCTGCCCATTAATGCGGTAACTTCCCTGATTGGTGCTCCTGTGGTTATTTGGTTATTGGTTCGAAAACGAAAATTGCTCTTTTAATGGCTTCGGAAAAAGCACATAGCCTGTTAGCCGCCGAAGGCCTGCAGATCGGATACTTCCGAAAGAAGGAGCATATCCCTGTGGCGCCCGTATTGAATTTCGATTTAACGCCGGGAACACTAACGGCGGTTGTAGGACCTAATGGCGTTGGAAAATCAACCTTGCTACGCACGCTCTCCGGTATGCAGCCCTCACTTTCAGGAGATATTTTACTGAAGGGAGAGACATTGAGCACATTTACAAACCTGCAACTGGCACAGCGGCTCAGCGTGGTCCTTACCGAGCCTCCGGCCTCCAAAAACCTGTCGGTACGTGAACTGGTCTCCCTGGGGAGACAACCACATACCAACTGGATGGGAGCACTATCGCAGCATGACAAAGAGATTGTCGATCGGGCGCTCAAACAAACTGAAACTGAATCCCTGGCTCATAGGAAATGCTTTGAACTGAGTGACGGACAACTACAACGCGTCGCCATCGCCCGGGCCCTGGCACAGGACACCCCGATTATTATTCTGGATGAGCCCACTACCCATCTGGATCTGTATCACCGTGCGTACATTTTGAAGCTTTTGAGGAAACTTGCGGGAGAATCAGGCAAGACAGTGCTCTTCTCTACGCACGAAATAGACCTGGCCATTCAACTCTGTGACAACCTGTTAGTACTCACTGAAGAGGCATCATTCTTCGATACACCGGAAGGCCATATTGAGCAGGGTAATTTTGGAAATTTATTCCCTTCTGAAACTGTGGATTTCGATCCCAAATCGAAACGTTTTACCATTAAGAAATAACTATCTTTACGGATAATTTCTACCGAATGAGCGAAACCTTCCTTTTTATTCTCCTTGCTGCAATTTGTGGGCTTGTTGGTGCCTATGTGGGCAATTTACTGGCCCGTTTGAAGCAGAAAAGTGAAGTGAGCAAGCTGGAAGAACGACTCACACAAGCCAAATCTCAGGAAGAGAAACTCATAGAACGTTTTGAGAATGTACTTCAGGAGCGCGAGTCCATTCGCAAGGAGAAAGAATTCTTAAACCTGGAACTTACGCGTCGTAATTCAGAGTTGGAAAATCTGGAGGAAAAGAACCGTGAGCACAAAGAGGAAGTAAAAAAGCTCCAGGAACGATTTACAAAGGAGTTTGAGAATCTCGCCAATAAGATATTTGACACCAAGTCTGAAAAGTTCACCAAGCAAAACAAGGAGAATCTAGACGTGATCCTAAAGCCCTTGCAGGAGAAGATCGATAAGTTTGAAAAGAAGGTTGAGGAGACCCACAAGGAAAGTATAGATCGGCATGCCATGCTACGTCAGCAAATTATTGGTCTCAAGGAGCTGAACGAGCAGATGAGCAAGGAGGCCGTCAATCTTACCAAGGCGCTCAAGGGAGACAGTAAGGCTCAGGGGAACTGGGGAGAACTGGTTCTGGAGCGCGTTCTTGAGAAGAGCGGTCTTGAAAAGAACCGTGAGTATTTTGTGCAAACCAATTTTGTGACTGAAGACGGAAAGCGCGTCCTTCCTGATGTGGTGCTCCACCTCCCCGACAATAAAAAGATGATCATAGATGCCAAGGTCTCATTGGTAGACTATGAGCGATATATGAGTGAGGAGGATGAAGACCTTCGGGACAAGCACCTCAAGAGCCACCTGGATTCGTTGCGGCGTCATATCGATCAGCTAAGTGCCAAGAACTACCAGGATATATACAAGATCGAAAGCCCTGATTTCGTACTGATGTTCATCCCTATCGAACCCGCGTTCGCTGTGGCCGTGAGTCAGGATAACGCCCTGTATAACTCGGCTTTTGAAAAGAACATCGTGATCGTCACCCCTACTACCCTGTTGGCTACACTACGTACTATCGACAGTATGTGGACCAACGAGAAGCAGCAACAGAATGCGCTGGAAATTGCTACCCAGGCCGGAGCGCTCTATGACTCATTCACCAACCTTACGGACGAACTGATCAAGGTTGGAAAGCAAATAGGCACGGTCCAGACCAGTTATGAAAGTGCCATGAAGAAATTGACCGGTCGTGGCAACCTGGTACGGCGCGTGGAAAAACTCAAGAAGCTTGGAGCCAAAGCCAGCAAGCACATTGATCCCAAACTTTTGAAACGCGCGGAGGACGAGGAAGAGTCATAATATTCTCCAAATAGTATGGATTACTTCCTTTCTGAAGTTATCTTTGCCCTCTCAAAATTTCAATTATGAAAGCACACCCATGGCATGATGTTTCGCCTGGAAATGACGCCCCGGCCATTGTAAACGGAATCATCGAAATTCCACGAAACAGCCGCGCGAAGTATGAACTGGACAAGGACTCAGGTATGCTTATCCTTGACCGGGTGCTCTACTCCTCCATTAACTATCCGGCCAACTACGGATTCATCCCCAAAACCTTCTGTGATGACGGCGACCCGCTGGATATCCTGGTAATCTCACAGATAGAGATCGTTCCCATGTGCATCGTTGAAGCCAAGGTAATCGGAGCTATGCAGATGATTGACGGCGGCGAGATGGACGATAAGATCATTGCCGTTGCGGCCAATGATATGAGCGTGAATCATATCAATGATATCTCCGAACTACCCGCACACCACCTAAAAGAGCTTCGTAGTTTCTTCGAAGACTACAAAAAACTGGAAAACAAGACCGTTGTGGTTGAAGACTTCCAGAATCGTGAGGAAGCCTTGCGCATCGTAGAACAGAGTTTTGTTGATTACGAGAAGATGATCAAACAATAACGCCTACTCCTCTACTCCGCCATTCAAAGCGGAAACATATTGCTGATGGGTACTTGCATCGATAAGTCCCTGTTGCAACAACAAATCAAAATAGAAAGTACTGCCCGCTCCGTATAAGGCCTCGGCCATTTGCTGTCCTCCCCGCATAATCACCTCCCGCTGACCGGGAAACTGCCGAAAGGCCCTGATGTTAAGCTCGTAAGCCTCCTGATACCGCTGACTGTTATAGTACAGCTGAATTAGTTGGTTGTAACTATTAGCATAATTCGGATCGGTAGTAATGGAACTCTCAAAGCTCAAAATGGCGCCTTCAGTATCGCCGCTGTTTATTTGCGCCGAACCGAGGTTATAATAACTGTTTCCAGTTATAGTCCCGAATGCATGCGCCTGATTGATGAACGAAATTGCCTTTTCATAATTTCCAAGCTCATAATTGAGTACACCCATGTTGTTATGCACGGCCCCGTTATCGAAATAAACATCCAAAGAACGTTGGTAATAAAACAGTGCATTGCTAATCAGATTCTTACGCTGGGTTTCACCATTAGCTTTGTTCGCTTCAATAAGTAAGTAATCCCCCAACAGCGCATTGGCCTTAGCAGAACGCTTGAGATGCTTCGCATCATTCCTGGTCAGTGTGATCTCGTCCTTCCAGTCCAGGTTGCGATCCATCACATGCACAGCCGAGCTTATCAACAGCAAGGCCGAAAGGGCTATCAGCACCGGCTTGCGGGTCAGGGTAACTGTCCCGTCATCCGCCTTTTTGGTAACGAGTTTCAGCAGAAAATATCCCAATACAATACAAAAACCCAGTGATGGTATATAAACGAAACGTTCCGCGATGATACCCACGGCAGGCCGTACCCAATTGGAGAACATGGATATGGTTATGAAGAAATAGGCCAATCCAAACACCAAAACCGTTCGGGTTCGCAATTTCCAAAGCGTATAAAGCCCGGTCGGGATTAGAATGAGCATGCTCAGCCAGGCCCAAATGTTGTTCCAACCTGCGATAGGCACATGATCATAACCGTAGTAGAAGAGCAAGGGGAACGGAGCTACCAGTAGCTTCAGGTAGTATCCTATGCTGTAAAAGGCCATGGGGGTTCTGGACAAAAAGTTGTCCCCTTCCAGGAACAACGGATTCTCCATAAACAGTAGTTCCCGTGATTTTACCTCGGCATCCAAAAGGGCGTTCTTTCCTAATACAATGCCCACATACGTAAACAGCAGTGCCGCAAAAACTCCAACGATCAACTTCCAGTTCGCATTTCCGTAGAAGTACAGGACCAGCGGGATTATGGCAAAAAAGGTAAGAGATGAGAGTTTTGCCAGTAGCGATATCCCCAGTAAAAGGGCTGCCAGCAACAGGTGCCAAAACTTCCTGGATCGAGCAAAACTCAGGGCCGAGTTCATCGCTAACAGTGCAAATAAGAAGCTCAGCAGTTCATCCCTGGACTTCACATTGTTCACTACTTCCGTATGAATGGGGTGAATGAGGAACAACCCAACTACCAGAACCGGAAGCAACCAGTGTTCGTTGATGAACATCCGGGACAGCAGGAAAAACAAAAACAGACAGGTCCCCAGGTATAACAACAAATTGATGAGATGACTGGCAAACGGGTTCTCCCCGAAAAGCTCATACTCTATTGCAAATACGGCCAGAGTCACCGGTCGATACGCAAAATTCTGCCGATCGTTTTCAATGTAACGGGACGTGAAAATATTCGGAATACCTTTGATCCCCTGCGCCACCTTCTGATTTCCTTTGATCACATAGTGATCGTCCATGGCATAACCGTTCCGGAGGCTGTTTCCATAGAAGACAAAACAAAGAATAGCAATTCCCAGGTAGGCTCCCAGGCGGACATTTTTAGGCATGGGTTGTTGTAAAGCGTAAATATAACAGGATTTACACTTGTTTACACAGCCATTTGCGAAACAATACTTCTTTGAACGTTTTTATGCCTGTAAGTCCTCTAATTTGGTAGAGAGTTCTTATTTTTAGCCCTTCTTTCGCTAATTGATGCGCAGGAACCCGTACCTAATGATCTACATTAACGCCATAAGTCACCATCTACCCGATGAGACGATCTCCAATGAAGTGATCGCACAGGAGTATTTGGACTATGGCGGGGATCCGGAGGCTAACATAACCGCGAATTCTTTATTTCAGCAGTGTGGGGTACGCAATCGGCATATATGTCCTATGGACGATACTGCCAAAGACCTTGGAAACAGGGCTGCCGAACAACTTTTTTCAGAATGGAACATTGATCGTAGTGAGGTTGAGTACCTCATCTTCGTAAGTGACGCTCTGGAATACAAAGGGCCCACCACGGCATCGGTAATGCAGCATAACCTCGGACTGGAAAACACCATCGGTGCCATCGATATACTACATGGCTGTACCGGTTGGGTGTATGGGATCAGTTTGGCAAAAGCGCTCATCATTTCCGGCCAGGTATCCAATGTATTACTGGTTACGGCCGATGTACCTACCAAAGTGATCCACCCGCTGGATACCGAATTACGTGCGATCTTCAGCGATGGGGCCGCAGCGACCTTCATTAGTAAAGATCCAATACCAAACGGACTGAATGCCTTGCCGGCCGACTTTATCTTCGGAACGGATGGCGAAGGAGAGAAAAGCCTTTGGGTAGAGCGTTCCGCCACCCGCGAACCTGCCGACATTGAATGGCTGAGCCAGTATACCGACGTCCCCACCGGTTTGGGAGGAGGCCGATTGCGTATGAGTTCTCCAAAAATATTCCTGTTCGCATTTAGGAAAGTACCCAGTCTGATCAAGGCAATTCTCGAGAAACATAAATTAGAACAAGACGATATAGATTTTTTTATATTGCACCAGGCAAACGGAACTATGCTGGACTTCCTCAGAAAACGGATGAAAATTCCTAAAGAGAAGTTCATTATCAGCCTGGAGCGAACCGGAAACACCGTGTCTTCCTCCATTCCCCTTGCCACTAAGCAGTTGATTGACCAAAAAGCGTTCAAACCCGGACAGAAAATAGTGGTTGCCGGATTCGGAATAGGATATTCCTGGGGCGCTACCATACTAAGCCTCTAGTTACTATATGGATATAAATAACTTTATTAAAACACTCGAAACCGAATTTGATGAGTTGGAGCCAGGAACGCTGATGGCCGACACGAATTTTCGTGATCTGGATGAATGGAGTTCCATGCATGCGCTCATTATAATCGCTTTGATCGACACCGAGTATGACGTGACCATTACCGGCGACGATCTTTCTTCCATAGAAACCGTATCCCAATTATACGCCCTGGTTGAAACCCGTGTGTCCTAATGGCCTTTTTTCCGATCCATAACATCTCCATCCGCGGCATAGCAGCGGCAGTCCCGGCACAAATAGAATCGAACTGGGATTACGAACTGCTTACCGAAAGTGAGAAGAAGTTATTGATCAAAACCACCGGCGTTGAAGAACGACGCCGTGCACCCGAAGGACTCGCGACTTCCGATCTCTGCTATGAGGCCGCTCAAAAGCTTATGAACGACCTCAATTGGGCCCCGGAAGAAGTGGATGCGCTCGTGTTTGTTTCGCAATCGTCCGACTACTACCTCCCTGCCACTGCGATAATACTGCAAGACCGATTGGGGCTGCCCAAGTCCTGTCTGGCCTTTGATATCGGACTGGGTTGCAGCGGTTATGTATACGGCCTTTCCGTGCTTGGAAGTATCCTTTCAACTACGGGGCTTTCCAAAGCGCTTCTCATGGTCGGTGACGTTTCATCCGCTACCTGTTCACGGGAAGATAAAAGTACCTATCCCCTGTTCGGAGATGCCGGCACGGTAACGGCGATTGAACGTGATGCATCGGCAACTCCCATGACCTTCAGCCTTCACAGTGACGGATCAGGTTATGAAGCCATCATAATTCCACATGGCGGTATTCGAAACCGGGCATCTAAAGAATCATTCGACAAGAAAGAAATTGACAAGGGAATCGTCCGGGCGGATTTCAACCTGGCGCTTAACGGACTGGATGTATTCAACTTTTCCATTAAAGAAGTTCCTAAGGCGGTAAAAGACTTTTTTGCGCAAACAGGGACCTCCACGGAATCCTACGACTATTTCCTCATGCATCAGGCCAACCGGCTTATGAACGAGACCATTCGAAAAAAGGTTACTTTTGGTGAGGACA
Source organism: uncultured Aureitalea sp. (assembly GCA_964614415.1). Classification (GTDB taxonomy): domain Bacteria; phylum Bacteroidota; class Bacteroidia; order Flavobacteriales; family Flavobacteriaceae; genus CAZTLE01. The sequence continues at coordinate 13,274 of CAZTLE010000040.1, forward strand.
AGGTGCCCTACTCCATTGGTGCCTACGGGAATACCAGCTCCGCTTCGATTCCATTAACGTTGGTAAGCGAGCTGAGAGACGAACTTAGTTCGGGAAAAACGAATGTTTTAATGACCGGTTTTGGAGTAGGACTTTCCTGGGGTGTTGCATCCGTGGAGTTGAACAACCTCGTATGTCCTGAAATTGTTGAAGTATGAACCCGTTCTCACTAGCTGACAAAACCATCCTTATAACCGGGGCTTCTTCGGGTATTGGAGCCCGTGCGGCGGTTACCGTCGCAGAAATGGGAGCTACGGTGGTCCTTTCGGCAAGAAATAAGGAACGGCTTGAGGAAACTCTTGGGCAACTGCCCAAAGGAGATCACAAGATCATTACGGCCGACCTCACCGATCCGGATGCCATTGAGGCGTTGGTGGATGAAACTCCTCTTCTGGACGGCGCGGTGCATAGCAGCGGAGTTGTACGCCCGTTTCCGGTGAAGTTCATCGGAAAGAAACAGGTGGACGAGCTCTTCGGAATCAATTATAACGGCCCGGTACTGTTAACGAGCAGACTTTTCAGAAAAAAGAAAATAAACAAAGGAGCTTCCCTGGTATTCATGTCCTCCATCTCGAGTCAGTTTCCCCATAAAGGCGGCGCATTGTACTCGGGGACCAAGGCGGCACTCAATACCTATAGTAAAACCATTGCGCTGGAGTATGCTCCACAGCGGGTTCGGTCTAATGTGATTAGTGCTGCTATGGTCAAGACTCCTTTATTTGAGGAAGCTGAAAAAGCCATCACCAAGGAGATGATGGACAAGCATGGGGAACAATATCCGTTGGGATTCGGAACCCCGGAAGATGTAGCCAATGCTATGGTCTTCCTTCTGTCCGATGCTTCGGGATGGATCACAGGAACCGAGATCGTCATGGACGGCGGATTAACAGCTGGGCAATAAATGGAGTATTCAATAGTCATACCCGTATACAACAGTGAGGACATCCTTGAGGAATTGATCTCAAGAGTCCGCTCAACTTTTAAGGATCGCCACGGTGGTTATGAAGTGATTTTCGTGGATGATGCCTCGGGAGATGATAGTTGGAATACCTTATTGAAGATCAAGGAGCAACACCCGGATGAGGTTAAACTAATCCAGCTCGCTAAGAATTACGGCCAACACAGTGCCACTTTTTGCGGACTTAAGTTTGCCAACGGAGTGCAGGTGGTCACGATAGACGATGATCTGCAAAACGCCCCGGAAGATATTCTCCAGCTTGCAGACAAGCTGAAAGAGTCGGGAGCCGATGTGGTGTACGGTATTGGTAAAAAGGAACATTCGAAATTTAGAAAGTTCGCCAGCTCTGCCTGGAAGAAAAGCAGTCGAAAAGTGGACGCGGGACTTGGAGAAGGATCATCCTTCAGAGTATTTACTTCTGAAATAAAAGACAAACTACTGCAACATCAACAGTCCATAATTTTTATTGATGAATTGCTTTTCTGGTATACGAGTAACATTAGGTTTGTCGAGGTGCAGCACTTTCCCCGGAAAAAGGGAAATAGCGGTTACACGCCCTTCAGGATGTTTCAGTTCATATTGAAGCTGTCCTTTAATTACAGCACCGTTCCGCTAAAACTAATGACCTATTTTGGAGTTTTACTTTCCATAGGGTCGTTCCTTTTGGGCGTTCTTTTTATCATTCGGAAATTGTTCTTTAACGTGAGTATCCCTGGTTTTACAGCTACCATTGTGGCCATTCTGTTTTCAACCAGTGTGATCCTTATAGGAATTGGGATCATTGGAAAATATCTGAGCAACATCTTTAAGCTGCTCAACAACCGCCCTTCATTTTCCATAAAAGAAACGCGCTTATGAGGGTTGAAAAGTATGGCATAACGTTGCGTCGACTCACCGAAGACGACATAGAGCTGGTTCGGTTTCACCGGAACAGTGATTTCATTCGGTCCAAAATGTTCTATCAAAAAATTATATCCAAAGAGGAACAAAAGGCCTGGTTCGAGTCTATCAATAATGATTGGAATTATTACTTCCTGATCGATTATAAAGATAAGACCGTAGGACTGGTTCATGGAACCATCGAATCGTACGAGGAACGAAACGCCCGAGGTGGACTTTTTATTTGGGATGAAGTGGCCCTTAACTCACATTTGCCCGTACTGGCCTCTGTATGCACCACAGACCTTACCTTTTTCATTATGGAAATGGAGCGAACCACGGCAGAGGTGCGCATGGACAATCAGGTGGCGGTAGATTATAATCTCAGCTTTGGATATACCATACTGGAAACCAACGAAGAAGAAAGAAAAGTGTTCATGGAACTTACACGTGAAAACTATGTTACCTCCTCCAACATTGTAAGGCAAATGGTGAAGCGAATTGCCAAGGATACCACAGACCTGTCCTGGGACGATATTACCTTTCCCGGTGTTATTCCGGAGGGCTTGTACCAGAACCTACCTCCTTATTTGGACGAGAAACTTAAAATTAAACTATCTCAAACACATTGACACGGCTCCCTTTTAAATATCGGTTTACCTATGGCTGGTTTCAGCTGGTGGATAAGTTCTTCGGAAGGAATCGAGGTGTGCGCCTTACGAAAAAATCCAGGCAACGCTTTTTCAAAAGGCTTCATTCGTTTTTAAAGGCCAAAGGCGAAGGAAAACTCATTGAAGTAGAGCGCGTTAAAAACATTAGCCTTAAAGATTTCAAGAAGAAGTATGTTGCCAAAGGGGTTCCTGTAGTGCTGGAAGGCCTCGCTTCGGAATGGGGATGTGTAAAGAACTGGTCCATCGATTATTTCAGAGAGCTGCATGGAGATGATGAAGTGACAATTGTAGCCAATGATACTTCGGAAACGCCTTTCGAGATCTTGAAACTTTCCGAAGTACTGGACGACATCCAGCAAGGCGGAACCAAATACTATCGATTCTATCCCCTACTCAAGGAGCATCCCGAACACATACGTGATTTCGATTACACCTGGCTCCGAAAAGCGAAGAACAAATACGGATTCTGGGAGCAGTTCCAGGTATTTATTGGGGGTAAGGGAACAGCTACCCCCGTACACAATGCCATGGCAAGTAACTTGTTTGTACAGGCCTATGGCACCAAAGAATGGATCTTATATCCTCCTGCCCTTACCACTATTATAGATCCCGAACCGGGTGTTAATTTTCACCGGGGAGCACCGTTCAAAATACCTGAAGGCCCTTTTAATCCGTTCAAACCGAATTATGACCCGCCATATACCTTATACCGATATGTAGACCGGATCAAGGTGACGTTGCAGCCGGGAGATGTCTTTTTTAACCCTCCTCACTACTGGCATGGCGTTGAAAATCCAACAGATGCTATTGGTATTGGTTACCGCTGGATCTCTCCATGGGCATCGTTTAGGTCGGCACCCTGGTATACGTTCCTGGACATGATCGATGCACCTTTCAACAAGAATGTCTATCTCAACATGAAAACCGATTACAATTTGGTACATATGATGGAAATGGGCACATATGACGAATACCTGGAAGAAAAAAAGAAACTTGAAAATGCATGATTATCACAGAAATATTACCTGGGGCGAGCGTGCTAAGTTTGGTTTCTTTCAGGCCGTAGATCACTGTGTAGGGAGAGAACGGGGCTTTAAATGGTTCGAAAGGTCGCGAAGAAAACTTTACAAAAACCTTCACAATCGCTTAAAGACCGGGAAGGCAGGAACGATTTACCCCGTGGAACGTGTTTCCAATATTTCGGTTAAAGACTTCAAGAAGAAATATATTGGCAGAGGTAGGCCTGTTATTATTGAGGGCGGGGCAAAAGAATGGGCCTCGGTCAAGAACTGGTCCCCCGAATACTTCAAGCGGCTCTACGGGGATGAAGAGGTGTTGTACGTTGATTATGAGAACCAGAGCATGTTCGAACGTATGAAGCTGGGTGAGATCCTGGATGGAATTGGTAAAAAAACCGGGCGATATTATCGGTTCTACCCCTTGTTGCAACGGCATCCGGAACACATTAACGACTTTGATTACGACTGGCTCAAATCATGCCGACACAAGATCAACTGGAATGAGAACTTCAATGTATTTATGGGAGGGGATGGTTCGTATTCACCATTACATAACTCGTTCAGCAACAATATTTTTACGCAGGTCTATGGTAAAAAGGAATGGGTGATATACCCTCCTTATTATTCGATCATCTTCGATCCGGACCCTGCGCTTAACATGTATCGCGGTGTTTCCGAGAGGCAGGGAGCTCGATTTGACTCGTTCAAACCGGATTTTGAAAAGCACCCGCTATTCAAGTATATCGATGGATACAGGGTCACTCTGAACCCCGGAGATATTTTGTATAATCCTCCTTACTGGTGGCATACCGTACGTAATATTGGTGATTCGATTGCCGTGGGGTATCGGTGGTTTCCTCCTTTGCACTGCCTCAAAAAGTCACCCCTGTATTTTGCCATGGACCTTACGGTGCGCAAACCTCCTATATGGAAGGCACTAAAATTGGCCGGTAAAGACATAAACCTCATCCAGCTTTATGTGATGGGGCAACTTGAAAACTATTATAAGGAACTCGAAAAGTTTGAAAACTCCCAAGCTACATCTTAGCCGTGGCGAGCGTCGCCGATACGGGTACTACCAATTCCTGGATCATTTCTTCGGAAGGCCTTTCGGATTCAAGGTAACCAAGGGTAGCAGAAGACGTTTTTACGGCAAGCTGAAAGAGCGCTTCGAAAAGCTACCTCCCGGGGAAATGATACCCGTGGAACGCGTTTCCAATATTGATCTGGATACCTTCTATGCGAAATATGTGAATAAGGGAATCCCAGTGGTGTTGGAAGGCGCTGCCAAAGACTGGAACTGTGTTCAGGACTGGTCGCTTCAATATTTTAAGGACCTGCATGGCGACGACGAGATCATTGCTGTGGAACAAGACACCATGGACCTCTCGCACAAGACCATTAAGCTGCGGGATATCATAGACGGCATACAACAGGGAATGGCAAAGTATTACCGGTTCTACCCCTTGTTGGAACGACATCCCGAGCATCTGGCGGACTTTGATGTGAAATGGCTTCGGAAATTTAAGAGGGTGGCTTCCCCTACCGAATCGTTCCAGGTATTCATTGGTGGCGACAAGTCCTATACCCCGCTCCATAATGCCAGTCTTGGCAATATGTTTATTCAGGCTGTAGGTCGCAAGCATTGGCGGTTCTACCCACATGAAATGGTGGCTATCATTGATCCGGATCCTGTACGAAATATCTATCGGCATGCTCCCATTCGAAAAGACGGACAATCGTTCAACGCTTTCGAACCCGATTTTGGGCATCCGTTTCACTTATTCGAGAAAATGGACGGCCTGGAAGTAATCCTGGAGCCAGGAGATATCCTTTACAATCCTCCGTATTACTGGCATACGGTTCGAAACATTGGAGATTCCATTGGAGTTGGATATCGTTGGCTACCCCTTTGGAGTAACCTGAGAAAATGGCCCTTGACCACCTTTATGGATCTCACCGCCCGCAAACCCAACTTTTTTAAGACAATGAAGTACCTGAAGCAGGATGTAAACCTACTGCATCTCGCCGAGACCGGAGAATTGAAACAATATTTGAAGGAAAAACAAAATTGAAAAAGTATATTTGATCTAATGACTGAATTTCAGAGGAACATATCGTTTGGCGCACGGCTGGGATACGGAACTTTTCAGTTCATGGATCATTTTCTGGGCAGGCGATTGTCCTTTGGTATGACTCGTCCTTTGCGAAAGGCCTTCTATTCGTCTCTAGAAAAGAGGATGAAAAAAGGAGAAAAAGGCCGTGTGATCAACATCGATCGAAGGAAGAATCTGAGTCAGGAGGAATTCAGGTCAGAATACCTTCTGAAGAACCGCCCGGTAATTTTTGAAGGACAGGCCAAAGATTGGGATTGCGTAAAAAATTGGTCACTACAATTTCTGAAAGAGCAGCATGGGGATGATCAAATCATCGTCGTTAACCAGGAGGACGTTAATAACACGCATGAAGAGCTCACCCTGGCCGAGCTCATCGACGGAATTAATGATGGGATGGCCCGCTATTACCGCTTTTACCCGTTAATTCAGAGGCATCCGGAGCGCTTATTGGATTTCGACTTCAAATGGATGCAGCAGCATAGGCATCAAAATATTAAATTCGACGCATTCCAGGTTTTTGTGGGACCCAATAACTCTTATACGCCGTTGCACAATGCGAACGCCGGGAATATTTTTACTCAGGTGCATGGCACCAAAGAATGGATGCTGTATCCCGAATATTACACAGCGGTGATGGACCCTAATCCTGTTCGCAGCAATTACCGCACAGCACCTATTCGTAAGGAATACGGCCCCTACAATCCTTTCGATCCGGAGCACGAGCATCCTTATCACCTTTTCCAGTACATAGATCGATATTACGGCAAACTAAACCCAGGGGATATTTTGTACAATCCACCATATTGGTGGCATGCCGTGAAGAGTTACGGAGATAATATCGGTGTGGGGTATCGTTGGTTACCACTAGGGTTCAATTTCAAACACAGTCCGCTATATTCTTTTCTGGATATGTGTACTACCAGACCACCTGTTTGGAAAACCTGGAAACTCTCCCAAATTGATCCAAATCTTACACACCTCGCCGAAGTGGGTAAACTGAAGGAATACATCGCAAGCAAGAATGCCTAAATCTTGGGTTGATCCGGCCAGTATTTGTGATCAGTCAACCGAGAACGCAGTTGTAAAATGGACTTGCGTATAAAGAACGGAATGCTAAAAAAGGTTCGTATCGCCACTACTCCCATAAATATTTTCAGCTTTGATAGCGGCGTTCTCAACAGAATAGTGAGATCGCTTTTTGGTTTTTCAAAACCATAACCAAACTGTTGGGCGAGATCGGCAGTGGCGTACTCCACATGCTTTCGATGCTTCGGAAGCAGGCTTTTCTTCCATTTCTCGGCAATGCTCTTATCGATAGGCTTTAAAAGGCTTCGGTGCTTGTCCTTGTAGGTTTCCGTGTATTCCGTAAAACGCTTGGTTGTGGTAGACCGGTAATCCATCATGCTCGGCTCATAGGGCAGTTCCAGAAACTCACAAACCGATCGCATAGTGTCTTCAGTGTTTTCTATCAGATCTTCGTATTTCAGAAGAAAATACTGATCCGGATATTTTTCCTTTAATTTCAGTACTGACTTATTGTTCCAGGTCCATAAATATCCGATCGCCAACGCATCCTTCTTTTTGAATGTATTGATCTGACCATTCGCCGTTCCCCTGGGGTCCCGCATTATGTGTATGATCTTGGCGTTTGGATTCACATCCATGATCCGCTTGGTAAACATGGAATAAATGGGCTTCTTTCCTCCAAAACGTACGATTGACTTCTGCTTGTAGGAACCCCGAAAGCTTGAGCGAACCACATTAAGTGCATCGCCCATACTATTGATCTCACCCGCTTGAGCAAAGGCTTCTTCCAGCGAAGCTCTCGGCACACGCCACATGAGTCGGAAGGGTCTGTCCGTGTAAAGATCATCCATGAATTTTGACAAGGTACGGGCGTCCCAGTTCTTCTTCTTGTGATATTTTTTGTACAGGTGAAGCACGAAATAGGACTCCGGAGGGACCACAATCGCGCCATGAGCATCCATAATACTCTGTAGCAAGGTGGTACCTGAACGGCCCATTCCTAATATGTAAAAATTACTGATCATTTTTTGGCAATAAGGCTAGGTTTGGTTTGCTCTTTAACTCTCGAAGCCAGATGGGTAATCTGTAATACCAGAGCAATTTTTCGGCTTTGAACTTAATATCTTTTGGAATCTTTGGTTCCACATGATTAACTGCCGCATCATCGGTATATCGTGCTGCATATTCCGAGCAGATGGAATTCAATGTTTCAATTTGGGCCCCGGTCAGTTTCTCTTTCCAAGTGTTCAAAAGTCTTGCATCCAGGGGTCTGGTCAAATTCTTATGTACGGTTTGTGAGGCCAACTCACGTATTTTTTTGACCTTCTCAGAGGGTGATCGCCTGACATAGGCATCGTATAATTCTCCTATGGTCCCATGGTAGTTAACCATCATCGGATCGAAGGACAATCCCAGAAAATCACTGATCTCTCGCAACTCATGCTCAGGTTCCCTCACCAACGATTCATATCGTAACGTATGAAACCTATTGGGCTTTTCAGTTTTCAATCTTTCAATCTTTTCATTGTATAACACCCACATATGGCCCAGTTCTCGCATGGTCTTGTGCGGCTGAAACTTATAAAACGAACTCGAATTGGCCCGATAATCCCGAATCACATGGATAAATCGTGCATCAGGAAATACATCCGTGATTAGAGGCAATAACAACGCATGAATGGGATTCTTATCAATTATAACCTTCGGCTCCTGCTGTTCGAACAATGCCACACGAGAGACATAAACCTGCTTGCATACCAATCCGTAGGAACTGTCTTCCGGTAACAACTCAATACGCCGGGTTAGCGCAGGCACATCCATTTCCCAAAACAAGGAGATCTTGAGCTCACTCAGAACGTCTTCAATGAACCTCTTCTTAACCGATGGAGTCCAGCGTTTTACGCTTCCATAGCGGTTCCTAAAATGCACTACAAACCTCGACTCCAAAGGGGCCACCGTATTGGGGTGGGCTTCGAGCATGGTTTGAAGTAAGGTAGTTCCGGAACGTCCTTTAGCCAGAACGAAGACAATGGGCAGGTCTAAAGGTTGGATTGATTCCGGTTGGCGATTCATGCGGTCAAAGATAGGTCTTTTGATGGTTTTAGAAATGCCTTTCAAAATTGGCGATTCTTCAAAATAAATTTACTTTTGAGTCAGCGCATGCCTAACCGACCAAAAATATGGTACTCCTTTATGGGAGGACGATCTGAAGAAGATCACGTTGGATTTTATGACCCGGCAGACTTCGATTGGACTGCTAAGCTCGAATCACACTACGATGATATATTTCCGGAGATTGAGGCCTATCTCGAGCAGAACGAGGAAAAGATCAAACCCTATTTCAACAAGTCCCTGGTGACTGCCAAAAGCCGTTGGCGTACTTCAGGTTTCTTTTTCTGGACCTGGCCGGTTCGCAAGAACATGAAACAGTGTCCTACGACAATGAAGATACTGAAGGAAGTACCGGGTATTATCTCGGCCTCGATAAGTATCCTGGAAACCGATACGGAAATAAAACCCCATCGCGGAGATACCAATGCGATCATTCGTTCACATTATGCGCTAAAGGTGCCCGCAGGGCTTCCCGAATGTGGTTTTATGGTAAACGAAGAAAAGCGTCCCTGGAGCGAAGGAAAATTACTCATGTTTAACGACGCCGCGGAGCATGCTGCCTGGAACAATAGTCCCAACCGTCGTTATGTATTGCTGTTTGATATTATACGTCCGGAGTTCAAATCAAAAAAGTATCGGGTTTCCAGTATGGTTCTGGCCGGATTGCTTATGCAAGCCATTGTTCAGAAATTGTCCTTCCTGAAGTACTTTCCGAAGATCATTTTAGGAGCCATGCTATTTACCATTGCCTTTCTGTTGAACCCCTTGCTACGGCTTCAAAAAGTCATAGGATAACCGCCAAGCAATCTTTATTTTTGTTCGATTATGATCCCGTTGCATAAGCCCTACATTTCAGGAAAAGAGATCAGCTACATGGAGGACGCCATTCATGGCGGACAGCTATCCGGGAACGGGATTTACACGGAACGCTGCCAGGCTTATTTTCGAAACGAATTCAATTTCAAAACGTGCCTGCTTACGCACAGTTGTACGTCGGCACTCGAAATGGCTGCCCTACTCGCGAAAATTGAACCTGGAGACGAAGTGATTGTTCCGTCCTACACCTATGTTTCGACGGCAAACCCCTTCGTGATGCGCGGAGCGGAGATCGTTTTTGCCGATTCGGAATCGGCGACACCCAATATTGACGTTTCCAAGTTGTCCGATCTCATTACCGAAAGAACCAAGGCCATTGTGGTTGTTCACTATGCGGGGATTGCCTGTGATATGGACGCGATCATGGCTCTTGCCAATGCACATAACGTTTTGGTGATTGAAGATGCAGCCCATGCTCAGGGGGCCTCCTATAAAGGTCGTTATTTGGGTGGTATAGGTCATTTGGGAGCGTATTCCTTCCACGCCACCAAGAACATTACCTCCGGAGAAGGAGGACTGCTTATCGTAAATGACGATCGTTTTGCGGAGCGGGCCGAAATGCTATGGGAGAAGGGCACAAACCGAAAAAAATTCCTGGAAGGAGTGGTGACCAAATACGAATGGTGTGATATCGGTTCTTCATTCTATCCTTCTGAAATTACCGCTGCCTTTCTTTGGGCGCAGCTCGAAATTTCTGCCGATATCCAACAAAAAAGAATGGACGACTGGAACAAATATTATGAAGCGCTTAAAGGGTTGACTCAGATCGAAATACCAAATATTCCTGAATATGCCAGTCATAATGCACATCTTTTTTACCTGAAGGCCGGTTCCAGAGAGGAACGGGATTCACTGATGGCCGAACTAAGAAATCGGGGTATTGGTGCGGCATTCCACTATCTTGCCCTGCATACCAGCCCCTATTGGAAAGACCGGAATAGCGAGCACCTGCCTCAGGCCAAACAATGGGAAGAACGATTATTACGACTTCCGTTGTACCATACGCTGTCACAAGAAGAATTGGATAAAACAATCACGGCTGTAACCGAAATTCTAGGGGCATGACGAAGAAGAAGATCTCTGTTTCCAAAGTAATACGAACAATCGTATGGCCGCACAGGGGACGAATCCTCATTGGTCTCGTCCTCATCCTGTTGAGTAAGTTGGCCGGATTGGTAATCCCGGGAGCCTTTAAATTCCTCATTGACGATGTGATCCTCAACAAGGACACCCAAATGCTCAATCTTATCGTACTTGCCGTGGTGGGCGCCGTTTCGGTACAGGCCATTTCCTCATTCCTGTTGACCAAACTTCTAAGTATTGAAGCCCATCGCGTGATTGCAAACCTGCGGTTGAAAATTCAGCAGAAGATCATACGCCTGCCACTCGCCTTTTTCGAAAAACATAAATCAGGAGAGATTGCCAAGCGGATCATGGACGATATCGACGGTATCAAAAATCTTATCGGCACGGGATTGATCCTACTCATTGGAGGTGTCATTACTTCGGTTGGAGCCTTCATCATTCTATTGTACATACACCCGAAGCTTACCGCCTACACTGTGATTCCACTTATTCTTATGGGGTTCATTTCTTTGAAGGCATATACGTACCTCCGCCCTATCTATCGCAAGCGACGGGCTATAGAGGCCGATGTACAGGGACGTCTCATTGAAACCTTAGGTGGTATGCGGGTAGTGAAGGGATACAATGCTGAAGATCATGAGGAGTCGGCATTTAAGAGTGGGGTGGATTATATCTTTAGCTA
>CAZTLE010000041.1:0-24134 GCA_964614415.1 uncultured Aureitalea sp.
AAACAGAACTGTGCCCAAAGACGTTAAGGTAATCGGTTTTACGGATGGTGTATTGTCCAAATACGCCTCTCCCGGATTAACCACCGTGAGCCAACACGGCCGAAAAATGGGAGAAGAATCGGCCCGTCTGCTCATCGATCGCCTTGAAAATGACAACCTTGGCCCTCCCTACGAAACCGTGGTGGTGGAGACAGAAATCATAGAGCGTGAGTCCACCTGAATTTAATTGCTTCGAACCACGCAAAAAATATATATATTTACCATCCCTTTATAACAAGGCTTGATATTACTATCCTTCATTACTGAGCTTTGGCGGGGATTTCACCGTTTAAAATGCCTCTCTGAAAGGCACTGTTTTCTGCTATTAGCTCATTAACTGTAAAATACATTAATGGAACCAAAAACGTTCATATTTGACCTCGATGGTGTCATAGTTGATACGACAAAATACCACTACCTCGCCTGGAAGAAATTAGTCTCGGGCATGGGTATATCTTTTTCCGAAGAACAAAACGAGCAACTCAAGGGCGTAAGCCGTGTAAAATCTCTTGAAACCATACTTTCGTGGAGCAATATTTCTGTTTCTGAAGACCGCTTTATGGAGTTGATGGCACGCAAGAATGATGATTACCTGCAGTACATTTCAAACATGTCCGAAGACGAGATCTTGCCCGGCGTACTGGATGTTCTGAATTTTCTGAAAGAACGACGACAAAAGATCGGATTGGGATCGGCGAGTAAAAATGCGCGCCCCATCCTGTCCCGCCTGGGGCTTAACGTTTTCTTTGACTGTATCGTAGACGGAACAGACATCAGCAAAGCAAAACCCGATCCGGAGGTGTTCCTGAAGGGAGCGGAGCTATTGCGTTCACAACCCTCCAACTGTATTGTGTTTGAAGATTCTATTTCCGGGATCCACGCGGCCAATACAGCCGGGATGATCAGTATTGGACTAGGGGATAGTGTTACCCTTGGTCACGCCGATCACGTGTTTACGTCTTTTGAAGAAATCCCCAGTGATTTTATACAACAATTAATTGATTCATAAGTACAGATTCATGCATCAGGATTATATACAACCCAATGACTGGTCTATTATCGAAGAAGGATTCGATCCGGGCCGGGTAAAAAGCTCAGAAAGCCTTTTCAGCCTTGGAAATGGCGCCATGGGCCAACGAGCCAATTTTGAAGAAGATTACTCGGGTCCAACCTTTCAAGGAAGTTATATTGGAGGTATCTACTATCCGGATCAGACGAAGGTCGGCTGGTGGAAGAACGGCTATCCCGAGTATTTTGCCAAAGTACTCAACGCGCCCAACTGGATTGGAATCAATGTACTGGTTGACGGAGTTGCACTGGACCTGGCCACCTGTACACAGGTTGATGACTTCCGCAGGGAACTCAATATGAAGGAAGGATGGTATGCGCGATCTTTTGAAGCTACCATGGAGAATGGTAAAAGAGTTCGGGTAAAATCCATTCGTTTTCTCCACTTGGATTTGGACGAACTCGGAGTCATACGGTATGAGGTGACCCCGGTCGATTCGGAGGTGCAGATCACAATGATTCCTTACCTGGATGGTGGAATTACCAATGAAGACTCTAACTGGGATCACAAATTTTGGGAAACCCTTTCGGTAACGCAAAGCAATGGTCAGGCCTTTATCAGGTCCCGGACCAACAAATCAAACTTCCATGTTTGCACTTATATGCAACCGAGACTCTATCTGGATGATAACCTTATTTCGGATGGTTACAAGAAGATCGAGAAGGGCAATTATGTAGCCTTCGAGTACAACATTGAGGTTGCTGCCGGTCAGACTGCCTGCCTTGAGAAATACGCCGGCTATACGGTATCCCTTAACCACGAGAACGACCACTTAATTGGTGCTGCTCAGAAGAATATGAATAACGCTGTGTCCCAGGGGTTTGATGCTCTGTTAAAGAGTCAAAAAACAGCCTGGGCCCGGATATGGGAAATGGCGGATGTCACCATAAAAGGAGACCAAAAAGCCCAACAGGGAATACGGTTTTCCATTTTTCAGTTGAATCAAACCTATTTGGGAAAAGATCCACGTCTCAATATCGGTCCGAAAGGATTTACCGGTGAGAAATACGGCGGAAGTACCTATTGGGATACCGAAGCCTATTGCCTTCCCTTTTATATGGCGACCAAGGATCACGCAATTGCCCGAAACCTGCTCGAATATCGTTACCGGCATCTGAACAAGGCCATCGAAAATGCCGAAAAACTTGGATTTTCAAAAGGTGCAGCCCTGTATCCTATGGTAACGATGAACGGCGAAGAATGCCACAATGAGTGGGAGATCACTTTTGAAGAAATACATCGTAACGGTGCAATTGCCTATGCCATTTATAACTATGAGCGCTATACGGGGGATGAGAGTTACATACCCGAAATGGGATTGGAAGTGCTAATTGGGATTGCCCGTTTTTGGCATCAGCGCGTAAGCTTTTCCGAAGAAAAGAACAAATACGTAATGCTGGGTGTCACCGGCCCCAACGAATATGAGAACAATGTAAATAATAACTGGTATACCAATTACATTGCCCGCTGGTGTCTTGAGTATGCTCAGTCTCAAATGGAAAAGGTGGCTGCCGACCATCCCACCGACTGGGAGCGCATTGAAAATCGCACAGGGGTTTCCCTTGAAGAAGGGAAGGAGTGGAAAAAGGTGGCAGAGAACATGTATTTTCCGTTTAGCGAGAAACATGGAGTCTATTTACAGCAGGACGGATTCCTGGATAAGGAGCTAATTCCTGTGGCCGAGTTGGATGCTTCGCAACGACCTATTAATCAGAATTGGTCCTGGGACCGAATTTTGAGATCGCCCTATATCAAACAAGCCGATGTGCTGCAGGGCTTTTATTTCTTCGAAGAGGATTTCAGTGAGGCCGAGCTTGAAAAGCATTTTGACTTCTACGAGCCTTTTACGGTACACGAGTCTTCACTCTCTCCTTGTGTCCATTCCATACAGGCAGCCAAGCTAAATCGAATGGATCAGGCGTACGAATTGTACCTGAGAACTTCCCGTCTGGACCTCGACGATTACAATCATGAAGTAGAGGAGGGATGCCATATCACCAGTATGGCGGGCTCCTGGATGAGTATTGTTCAGGGCTTTGGTGGCATGCGAATCAAAGATGGTAAACTGTCCTTCGATCCGCAAATACCGAAGGAATGGGAGGAATATTCGTTTAAGATTAACTTCCGGGGACAAATAGTTGAAATAACGGTGAACCATAAAGGAGCTACGTTCAAACTGGTTTCCGGTAGCCCTGTCCAAATACTATTGAACGGTGCGGAACAGACCGTTCAACCTAATGCATAAACCTTGAGATCTATGAAATGTGAATTGATGAAGCCCCTTGCACTAGTACTCACAGTAGTCCTTTTGTGGTCTTGTAAGAATGAGAACACCGATGCCGTTACAGAACCGGAGCGCGATACCACACCCTTTGTTTGGGAAGGAGCAAACCTGTACTTCCTTCTTACCGATCGCTTTAACAACGGAGATCCTTCAAACGATGTGAACTTTGGAAGGGATAAACCCACAGCAGTACTTCGCGGGTTTGAAGGCGGCGACCTCAAGGGAATTACTCAGAAGATCAATGAAGGATACTTTAATGATCTCGGGATCAATGCGATTTGGATGACCCCGATAGTAGAGCAAATTCATAGCGGCACCGATGAAGGAACCGGGGTGACCTATCCGTTTCACGGGTATTGGACAGCCGACTGGACAGCCATAGATCCCAATTTCGGGACGGCTGATGATCTTACTGAACTGGTAGCCGCTGCCCACAAGAATGGTATTCGCATATTGCTGGATGCCGTTATTAATCACACGGGTCCTGCGACACCGGAAGACCCAGCCTGGCCGGAAACCTGGGTTCGGGAAACTCCGCATTGCACCTACGAGGATTATGCATCTACGATCACCTGTACTCTGGTAAAGAACCTGCCCGATATTTTGACGGGAAGCGATGAGCCTGTTGACTTACCACCACGCCTCGTTGAGAAGTGGAAAGCGGAGGGGCGCTACGACATTGAAGTAGCTGAATTGGATGATTTCTTTGAACGCACGGGATATCCCAGAGCTCCCCGTTTTTATATCATGAAGTGGCTCACCGATTATATTACTGACTTCGGAATCGATGGCTATCGTGTGGATACGGTGCGCCACGTAGAGGAAAATGTTTGGGAGGAATTCAGAGTAGAGTGCGACTACGCTTTCGAACAATGGAAGGCGGCTAATCCGGACAAGGTACTGGACGATAACGACTTTTATCTGGTAGGTGAAGTATATGGTTACGGACTTACGATGGGGCAGTACTGGCAATTCAGTGATTGCCGGGCTCATTACTTCAACAATAGTTTTGATGCATTGATCAATTTCGAACTTAAGGCGGATGCGGCCGAAATGGATATTGAAAGTATGTTCGCAAAGACCGACAGCTTGCTAAACAGTGCTTTGGCCGGTTACAGCACGCTTCATTATATGACATCACACGATGATGCTTATCCATTCGATCCGGAGCGTACAAAATCTTTGGAAACAGCTACCAAATTATTACTCTCTCCCGGAGCCTCTCAGACCTATTATGGCGATGAGACTGCGCGTCCATTGATCATTGAAGGTACGGAAGGCGACGCTACATTGCGTTCATTCATGAACTGGGAGGATCTCGCAACTCCGGAAACAAAGGCCATCCTGGAACACTGGCAGAAGCTTGGAAAGTTTAAAAAGATGCACCCTGCGTTAGGGGCCGGACGTCATCAAATGGTTTCGGAATCACCCTATCTTTTCAGTAGAACCTATTCAAAAGGAGAATTGAACGACAAGGTTCTGGTGGGGCTTGAGTTACCCGCAGGTCCTAAAAGCCTTAATGTGCATAATGTGTTTGATGAAGGAGCACAGGTTCGCGATGCCTATTCGGGTGTCGAAACTGTTGTTACTGAAGGATCGGTACAAATCGATTCACAATACGACATTGTACTGCTTGAAGAACTTCAAAAATAAGAGGCATGACTTCAAGAACGATCTTCCTGGCGTTGGTGCCTTTTGTTATACTATTCGCATGCAAAAAGGATCAAAAAGGTCCTCAAGACATGATTGAAGAATCTACCGCGGTAGTTCAAATTGAGCCTGTTAACGACGCCATGATGGAAACCGCGATCATCTATGAGGCGAACGTACGGCAGTATTCTCCGGAGGGAACCTTTGAGGCATTTACACAAGACATTCCACAACTCAGGGAACTGGGGGTAAAAATAATCTGGTTAATGCCCGTCCATCCTATCTCCATGGCAAAGCGAAAGGCTACGGGCGATTTGCACGTAGAAGACATTGAAAGCGAGGAGGAGCGCAAAAAGTATCTGGGCAGTTATTACGCTGTGGCCGATTACCGCAAGATCAACCCCGACCTGGGAACGCTGGAAGACTTCCGAAAGTTGGTCGCCACAGCCCATGAAAATGACATGTATGTGATCATGGATTGGGTAGCCAATCACACGGGATGGGATCACCCATGGATCACAGAACATCCGGAGTATTACACAAAGAACGAGGAAGGGCAGATCACCGATCCTCTGAACGAGGAGGGAGAATCATTCGGTTGGACGGATGTGGCCGATTTGAACTACAGCAATCCCGATTTGAGAGAAGCCATGATTGCCGATATGATGTATTGGTTGCAAAATGAGAACATCGATGGTTTTCGCTGTGATGTTGCGGCTACTGTACCGACCGATTTTTGGCAGGATGCCATTGGCCGACTGCGTGCTGAGAAAGAACTTTTCATGCTTGCCGAGGCCTGGGAGCCAGAATTGTTGGAAGGAAACCTGTTCGACGCCTGTTATGGTTGGGACGGCCATCACAGGATGAACGACCTTGCCAAAGGTGAAAAAGGACCAAAAGACTGGGAAGCCTATATAACCAAACGATTTGAAACATATGCTGAAGATGATATTCTGATGAACTTCATCACCAACCACGATGAGAACGCCTGGGCGGGTACTGTAAATGAACGCATGGGAGCTGCCGGCGAGGCTATGCTGGCGATGAGCTATGCGATCCCGGGAATCCCGCTCATCTACAGCGGACAGGAGTACGGATTAGATCACCGACTAAAGTTTTTCGAGAAGGACAGCATTCCTAAGGAACGGGGTGCGGTCTGGGAAAGGTTGGCCCGCTTAGGACGACTAAAGAACACCGTTAAGGCACTCGGGGGAGGAAAGGATGCAGCGTCCTATGAAACCCTTCAAGTGGATGAGACCTCTATACTGGCATTCAGAAGAGTGAAAGACGATAGCGAGGCGGTGTTTATGGTGAACATAAGCAATGAACCGGTACTTTTTTCGGCCCCATTGAATACCGGTCTCATGGACGGCATGACAGGAGAACCCTATGTTGCTCCGGAAGACGGATCACACCAATTGGGGCCCTGGGAATACCTCTTGTTGGTGAAATAGCCCCAAAACTTGTTCATTTTCTTACTTTTTTATTAACCGAAAACGTTATCGCATAGTTTGCTGCTTTGCAGATTAGTGTATATAGTCTAGTTTTACGACGCATGAGCAATAATATCAAGCGAATAGGAGTACTTACAAGCGGTGGTGATGCACCAGGAATGAATGCGGCCATAAGGTCTGTTGTGCGTTCCTGTGCATTTCACAAACTTAAGTGTACCGGAGTATTCCGGGGATATCAGGGATTGATCGAAGGCGACTTCAAGAAGTTGGGTGCGCGATCGGTAAAGAACATCATTAATCGGGGAGGCACATTTTTAAAGTCAGCCCGATCCATGGACTTCTATTCTCCGGAAGGCCGTCAGAAAGCATATGACAACCTCAAGGCTGCGAAAATTGATGCTTTAGTGGTTATTGGAGGTGACGGTACTTTTACGGGAGCCAAGGTTTTTAGTAGTGAGTTCGATTTTCCTATTGTGGGACTTCCGGGAACCATAGACAACGATATTAACGGAACCGATTATACCATAGGTTACGATACGGCTCTTAATACGGTGGTAGAAGCCATTGATAAGATCCGGGATACGGCCAATTCTCACAACCGCCTGTTCCTGGTGGAGGTAATGGGTCGTAATGCCGGAGATATTGCGCTGAACGCCGGAATTGGAGCCGGGGCAGAGGAAATTCTTATTCCCGAACAGGACATGGGTAGGGATCGACTGCTGGATTCGTTGGAGCGAAGCCGTCAATCGGGTAAGACTTCCAGTATTATTGTTGTGGCTGAAGGAGATCAGATAGGAAAGAACATCTTCGGGCTGGCGGAATACATTGAGCAGAATATGGAGGGTTATGAAGTGAGAGTTACCGTGCTGGGACACATTCAACGGGGAGGAGCTCCAAGCTGTTTTGACCGGGTACTGGCGAGCCGTTTGGGCGTAGGCGCCGTAGATGCGTTGCTAGAAGGAAAGCGGAATATTATGATTGGTATTTCGCACAATAAGATTGTACATGTGCCTTTTGCCAAAACGCTGGAAGGCGAAAATGAAATTGACATTGAATTGATTCGGGTAGCCGATATCACTTCTATATAAGAATAAAGAAGTTACTAACGTAAAGAACGTACTTAGATATGAGTAAAAAAATTGCAATAAACGGCTTTGGCCGTATAGGAAGAATAGCATTTAGAATAGCTGCCCAACATCCCGATGTGGAAGTGGTGGCAGTTAACGATCTCCTGGATGTAGATCATCTGGCGTATTTGCTTGAATACGATTCGGTTCACGGAAGATATCCAGGTAGTGTAGGAGTTGAGAACGGTCAGTTGGTCGTTGACGGAAAAACTGTCCGTGTAACGGCAGAAAGAAATCCTGAGAATTTGCAATGGGATGCCGTTGGAGCAGAAGTTGTGATCGATTGTACCGGGATCTTTACGAACCTGGATAATGCATCTGCTCACCAGACTGCCGGCGCTAAGAAAGTGGTTATTTCAGCACCATCTAAAACAGCACCTATGTTCGTGATGGGTGTGAATGACGATCTCGTGACTGCAGAAGATACCATCATATCCAATGCCTCATGTACCACCAATTGTTTGGCGCCTATGGCGAAGGTAATCAATGACAAATTCGGAATGGTAGAAGGGCTAATGACCACAGTGCATGCGGCTACGGCCTCTCAGTACCCTGTGGACGGGCCGTCAAAGAAGAACTATCGCCTGGGACGAAGCGCCCTGAATAACATCATTCCAACCACAACGGGAGCTGCGGTGGCAGTTACCAAGGTAATTCCGGAGTTGGAAGGAAAACTTACGGGAATGGCTTTTCGCGTTCCTACGGCCGATGTTTCTGTGGTTGACCTTACGGTTAGAACCGAAAAAACGGTCACTTACGATGACATCAAGGCGGCTTTCAAAGAAGCTTCCGAAGGCGCATTCAAAGGAATCATCAATTACGTTGATGAACCGGTGGTTTCACAGGACTTTGTTTCCAATACCTATACCTGTAACTTCGATGCCGGAGCAGGTATTGCGCTTAACGGGAATTTCTTTAAGTTAGTGGCCTGGTATGATAATGAGTATGCCTATTCGGCTAAATTGATCGATCTGGCTGCTCATGTAGCAACCCTTTAATCTATGATCTTAATAGCAGATGGTGGTTCGACCAAGTGCGACTGGGTATTGTTGGATGACAGCGGTGAAGTTGCCCTTAAAACGCGAACCAAGGGACTTAATCCCGCGGTAGTACCGCAGGATGAACTTCGGGAACGGATTGCATCCAACACCGATCTCAACGTGCTTTTCGACAAAGTACTTCAGGTAGATTTTTACGGAGCCGGATGCGGAACTGAAACACCCCGCTACATCCTGTCCAGTGTAATAAGCAGTTTGTTTCCTAACGCCAAGGTAAAAGTGGGCGAAGATGTGGAGGCAGCCGTGCATGCGGTAACGACAGAGCCCGGGATCGTTTGCATTCTGGGAACTGGATCGAACAGCTGTTATTTCGACGGTGAAAAAATTCACATCAGCGTACCCTCGTTGGGGTATTCCGTGATGGATGAGGCCAGTGGAAATTATTTCGGTAAGCGTCTTTTACGGCACTATTATTACAAAAAGATGCCTTCGAAACTTGCCAAGCAGTTCGAAGAGCGTTTCGACCTGGATGCCGATGTGATCAAGACCAATTTGTATCAAAGACCCAACCCTAACACCTATTTGGCCTCTTTCGCAGAGTTTATCTTTACAAGTGAAGAGGTGAGTGGATATTTTTATCAGCTTATAAGTGAGGGGATGACGCGTTTCATAGAATACCGTATTTTGTGCTACAAAGAGGCGCAGAATGTCCCCATTCATTTCATTGGATCCATAGCGCATTTTTCGCATGAGATCATAGAAGACTGTTTGAGCCGATACAATCTGGAACTAGGAACCGTGCTGCGACGACCTATCGACGGGTTGATCACCTATTACAGAAGACATCGACTTATGAGTCAGTAGGGGGAGTTTTGAATTTTAAGTTCTAAGTTTTGAGTTGTAAGTTTTGAATTTGAGTGTTAAGTTCTAAATTCCTCAAACATTCAACTCAATAACCCAATAACCCAATAACCCAATAACCCAACAACCTTAAAAATGCCTTTACCTTCGGTAAATCCAACAACGACGAGTGCCTGGAATAAACTTTCGGAACACTATAGTGCCATTAAGGATAAGCACATGGCCGATCTATTTGAAGCGGATGACAACCGGGCTGAGGACATGGCGTTGCGGTTTGAAGATTTCTATCTTGATTATTCCAAGAATCGGATTTCGGGGGAGACCCTGGATCTGTTGATCTCGCTGGCAGAGGAGGTAGGACTTAAAGAGGCCATTTCAGCACAATTTTCGGGCGAAACGATCAATGCTACCGAGCAGCGTGCGGTGTTGCATACGGCACTTCGTGATTTTAACAGTATGCGTCCGGAAGTGAAAGAGGCTTTGCAAAAAATGAAATCAATTTCCGAAGCTGTCATCGGAGGCGATTGGAAGGGATATACGGGCAAAGCCATTACCGATGTGGTCAATATCGGGATTGGTGGTAGTGACCTCGGTCCGCGCATGGTGGAGGAAGCGCTTGCCTTTTATAAAAATCATCTCACGGTACATTTCGTATCGAACGTTGACGGTGATCACGTGGGAGAGGCGCTGAAAAAACTGAATCCCGAGACTACCCTGTTCATTATAGTGTCCAAGAGTTTTGGGACGCAGGAAACCTTAATGAACGCCACGACTATCCGTAAGTGGTTTTTGACATACGCTTCCGAAGCAGACATTCCCAAACACTTTGTAGCCGTATCTACGAACCTGAAAGCGGTTTCAGATTTTGGAATCGCGTCGGACAATATTTTCCCCATGTGGGACTGGGTAGGCGGTAGATTCTCTCTTTGGAGTGCAGTGGGCTTGTCCATTTGCTGCGCTGTCGGTTACCATCATTTCGAAGCATTGCTCAAGGGAGCGCACGATATGGATGAGCACTTCAGCAATACGGAATTCAGAGAAAATATTCCCGTTGTACTGGCTTTAATTTCCGTGTGGTACAACAACTTCTTTAAGGCTGAAAGTGAGGCCGTCATACCGTATTCTCAATACCTGGATAAGCTGGTGTCGTATTTACAGCAGGCGGTAATGGAAAGCAATGGAAAGGGAGTAGACCGCAATGGAGATATGATCGACTACCAAACGGGCACCATTGTTTGGGGGAGCACAGGAACCAATGCACAGCACGCCTTTTTTCAACTGATGCATCAGGGAACCAAGCTCATTCCGGCGGATTTTATCGTTTTTGCCGATTCTTTGTACGGCGAGGACGAACATCAGCAAGCACTTGTGGCGAATTGCCTGGCCCAAACCGAAGCGCTGATGCAAGGCACCTACGGAGGGGAAGCGCCCACGGCATTCAGGAAGTTCGAAGGAAATAAACCCACGAATACTATTGTTATTGAGCGTTTAACTCCGCGAAATCTGGGCCGTCTCATCGCTATGTACGAGCACAAACTCTTTGTACAGGGCGTCGTTTGGAACATTTATAGTTACGATCAATGGGGTGTTGAACTCGGTAAGAAGTTGGCCACAAACATTCTTGGGGCTATGCAAGGAGATAGTTCACAGATTTCCAACGCATCAACCCGGTCTCTTCTCAAGGAAACAAAGGGATAAAGTACGTTTCCGGTTATATTCTGACAATTTTAGTAGCGAAAAAAAAGGTTTTTCTTAATTTTAGAAGGCAAACCTAATTTCTAGTTGAATATCTTTCCTGTAGTAACACCTTTTTGAAGGGGACTGGGGAGTCCTTCAGAGGTTGGGTATTGTCTTTTATTAAACGTTTACGCAGTTAACCAATTAATAATCATTTAAACATTTTAATTATGAACGGAGAAGACAACAAAATTCCATTAGAAACAGCCATTGAATGGACAGCTATGTGGAGGGATAAGGAATCGGAGTACAACAAGTACCACGAGTGTAATGCCTTTCTGATTCCACTATCGGATCTTCAAGACCTGGTTAAAGAGATGGGAAATCAGGGACCGGATGCCAAGGTGAGAGGATACCTCGGAGTGGAACAAGTTCCATCATTAGATCCTGATAAACCTGCATTCCAGGAGAAACTTATTCTCGTTGGAACCAAAAAATGTGTGGATGGAGATACAGTGATATATCAGGACCTTATTGACGGTTATAACCCTGCCTGTCCTCCGGGTGCTAAGACGGAAGATGGAAATGGAGAAGGTGGAGGTGGTATTTGGGATTTCACCAATCCATGTCCTCCGGACTGCGATCCTGAGAGTCCTCTGAACTAGATATGGATTTTTTTCTGATCCTAAGCTATATAACCACCCTTTACGGACTGGTTAATGCCACATTATATCTTAAAAGCCTTATTAGAGATAATAGGGCTTTAAGGTTTTTTACGTTATACCTCATTATCATTGGCATAATACAGCTGGCTTCAATAGTGATTGGCAAGGTCTTCCACCAGCCCAATCTGTTCTTGTCTCATTTCTATTTTATTTCGCAGTTCGTATTGCTGACTTTATTTTATAATGAACTACTTCAATTTAAGCGGATCAAAGTAGTTTTATGGGGAGTATTGCTGTTTATAGGATATCAGTTTATATCTGATCCCGAAATATTCTTTAGATATAATCCGCTGGGAATGGCAATAACCAATGCAATTATTGTTGTTTACGCCATCCTTTATTTTTACAAGTCCCTCACTGCTTCAAGAGGCTTCATAATTGTCAACATAGGTGTGTTCTTCTACTTACTTTCAAGTACGTTGATTTTTGCCTCCGGAAATTTAGTTTTGGACCTTGGGCTTTCAGAAAAAATGAACTTCTATCTTATCAACGTGAATCGCGTTCTGTACCTGTTACTGCAAATTTTAATTACTTTGGAATGGTATAGAAATTATAGAAGAAAGCAATAATCCCGGTTGGATTTTATGGTTATCTTCGCGTCGCTATGGGTGATTTGTTTGAAGACGGACAACAAATAATTAATGTCATTTTAATTGCAATTGGGCTGTTGCTGGTGATGGCAGCTGCCCTTATTCTGTTCTTCTATTTTTCCCGCAGAAAGATCATTAAGGCCGAACTTGAAAAGGCCACGATGGAGATCGAACATCAGAAAGAGATCTTGCAATCAACAATTATTACTCAGGAGGAAGAACGCAAACGCATCGCCCAGGATATGCACGATGCGATAAGCTCCAAGCTCAATGTGGTCTCGCTCAATGCGAATTTCCTGGCCGAAGAAGGGATCGCTTCGGAAGAGGCCAATAAAATAGGTGATAGTATACTTAAAGTGACTTCCACGGTGCTTGAAAGTTCACGTCGCATAGCACACGATCTGCTGCCTCCTACGCTTCAGAAGTTCGGACTGGAAGCGGCCCTGGAAGAACTTCACGAAGAGGTCTTTGACGCGGGAAAGTTTGAGTTTGACTATAATGTGACCTACCCGGAAGGCTTCCTTTCGTCGGATAAAGAGCTGCATTTGTTTCGCATTTGTCAGGAACTCATAAACAACTCGATCAAGCATTCCGAAGCATCACAACTCGCTCTTTTGGTTAAAACTGAAGAAAACACACTATATTTACACTACCGTGACAACGGAAAAGGATTTGACCTTGAACGCGCTCATAAGGCGAAAGGCCTTGGAATGAGCGGTATCGAAAACAGAGCGGTTATTCTCGGGGGAGAATTATCAGTGGCTTCAAGTCCGGGAAATGGGGTTTCCATACAGATAGAAATAACCAATGAGCTTCAAGATTAACATCGTACTTGCGGATGATGAAGAATTGTTTCGGGTAGGAATGTCGCACATTCTGTCCAGAGATAAGGATATTCATATCATGCACCATGCTGCCAACGGCAAAGAGTTGCTGGAATACCTGGCCGGTACCGAAGAGAATCCGGACATCATACTTATGGATATTAAAATGCCGGAACTTAACGGCGTTGAAGCGACGAAGACGATCCATGCCGCACATAGTGATATTAGTATCATTGCACTTACTACATACAATACAAAACCATTTATTAGAAATATGATCGATGTGGGTGCCAGCGCCTATCTTGTCAAGAACTCCCCCCCGGAGAAAGTGCTCCATACGATCAAGCAAGTATATTTTAAAGGCTTCTACTACGACCGCCATGTCATGCAGGTACTCAATAACCGATTCGCATCCCGAAATCAATCACAGGAAAAATCCGTCTTTGATGAGAATTTCATTACTCCAAGGGAACGCGAGGTTTTGGAGCTTATTTGCCGACAGCTAACCACGCATGAAATAGCCGAAAAGCTGTTTATAAGCCCGCGGACGGTAGAAGTGCACAGAAAAAATTTACTGGAAAAAACAGGCGTGAAGAATATTGCCGGGTTGGTCATTTTCGCGATCAACAACGAGCTGGTTCCGCCTATAATTATTGAGTAATTTGAACCTCCGGTAGACCTCGGGTCTACATCCCACCATATAAAAACCTTATATCCCTGAAATATGAGATCGTACATCTTATTGCTATTTTTTTTGTGCTCCACCTTTTCAATGACTCCCCAGGAGGACGACATTATTTACTTTGATCCCGAGAAAGAGTATACCCAGGCTTATATGGATTCGCTGATCGCCGAATTGCGCGTGGCCAAATCAAAGCGAATTGAAGTTTCAGAATTCAAAAAAATGCTGGAATCCAATGATGAACTTATCGGATGGTCCTACTACTACTTTGGTAAGTCTGTTACAAATTACCTAAAGAAACAATACGATTCGTCGCTGTACTATGCGGATATCGGGATCGAGATTTATGAGAAATCCGAAGTAAAAAGAGATATCGATCTGCACGATCAGCTGCTACTCCATTATTATAAGGGAGAGTCCTACACGAATCTGAATAAGTACGCAGATGCTATCGTTAGTTTTCAAAGGGCGTGGGATATTTCGAAAATTCAGCCCTATAAATTTGAAAGTTTTATTGTCGCAGGAATCGCTTCCAATCATTACAGGTTGGGAAACGATAGTCTGTCCCTTGTATATTACAGAATTACAGAAACCGATTCCTCCTTCATGCAGTTTCCAAGAGCGGCTGCATCCGCCTACAGTAGAATAGGGTCGTTATACGAGAAGAAAGAGGATTTTGACATTGCCGGGAAATATTATAAAAAAGCGATCAAAGTAGGTGATACCACGGGAGAAAAAGTGCTTATGTCTGAACCCTATGGCATGCTGGGGGCGCTTTTTCACAAACGCGAAATGATCGACTCTGCCGTATTCTATTTTGAGAAAGCGCAGCTAATGATCGATGAGTACGGACTATCATACTATTACGACCTGGAGCATCAACGCGTTTCGGATTATTACAAAGGATATCTCGAACTGCAAGATGGAAAATTGGATGAGGGGATAGCCACGCTGGAGGTGTTGATGAAACAAATGGATTCATTGGCGAAAATAACCAGGCCCGACAAGGAACTCATGGAACAGGTCGCAACAACACTGGGAACGGCCTACCAGGATCGCGGTAATTCGGGCAAGTATCAGGAACTTATAGAGACATCAAACGGCTTCCTTAACAGGTTCTATGAAGAGCAATTCGCTGCTGACCTGAACGATCTGGAAGTTCAGTACCAAACCAAAGAAAAGGACGCCTCCATTGCACGGCTGGAAGAAAGTAAACGTCAACAACAGATCATTACTATTAGTCTGGTTGGGCTCGTAATTCTGTTAGCCGCAGTTGGATACTTATTCCTGCGACAGCGCAGACTGCGTACCCAGTACGAGAAGGAGAATATCGAGCAGCGTCTGCTTCGATCGCAGATGAATCCACACTTTCTCTTTAATGCTCTCAATAATGTGGTAGGCCTGGCATCGGTGAAGTCTGAGAAGACGGTACCCTACACCCTGAAACTGAGTAGTTTGTTGAGACTTATCTTGCAAAACTCCCGGGAAGAAATGGTGTCGTTAAAGGATGAGTTACAGTCGGTCATGGATTACCTGGAGCTGGAATCCGATTTTTCAAAGAAGTTCCGGTACACGGTAAATCTGAATGATGAAATCGATCCCGAAGAAGTCTTTATTCCGCCGATGTTCATACAGCCTTTTATCGAAAATTCCATTAAGCACGGTTTCGAAGGCGAGCCCGAAGACGAAGTGAACCTGACCATTTCTATGGATGCCTCAAAACACGTTTTGGTTTGCGAAATACAGGACAACGGAAAGGGATACTCCAATACAGTGAATATGGAGACCAAAGATGGTTACAAATCATTATCGGGTGACATCCTAAAAGAGCGTTTGGCTATCTATGACAAGCGGTACAAGGGACAAACCCATTTCACTATTTCGGATATGAATGGAAGCGGCAGTGGGACCTTAGTGAATCTGTACTTGCCTTATGAGATGGAAGAATAAGCGTACAACTTATTGATATACGTATAATTACGTATTTAGGCTCGTGGTATTTCTCGTTAGTTTTATTTGTTAATCGCTAACATCCACGGCATGCGCGTACATAAGAGAAAAGCAGAACACGTCAAGGCGCCCCAGATACAGCCGGAAGTTGAAAGGAACCAGGAAGGTGTTCCATTGGCTCGGTTTAAGGACAACCGTCCTGAAGCTGCTGTGCAAAGAAGACTATACGCATCAGTGAGTAGTAGTACTGCTCCCGGAAGTAACAGGATCCGGACTATTCAACGGATGATCAACGATAGTCTGGTCGCACAACAAAGCGGTCAGTTTCAAAAAATGGCCTACAATAGTGTCACCTACGATCCTCCGGTGCAAGCCAAAACAAATGTCGATTCCCGACGGTATACCACGTCCATTAGCAGCGAGACAGATGTTATTCAGCGGAGTATTATGAAGGGCGAGGTACGCTATTCCTTTCTTCCGCATAGTGACATTAATGGCAATCCATATCTGTCTGGCCCTGGAGAAGAAGAAGGAAGCACCAAAAGTTACAAAATTCCCGAGCAGCAGGATAATATTAACCTGGAAGAGGTGGAATCTACGGCCATAGAGGTAACAGAAGGAAGCAAGGACGCAATAAAGGAAAATCTTACCAGGGGCAGGCATCAACATGTTGCAAAAGCAGGACAAGAAGCTTATCTGGAACCTTTTAGATCCTACCAGTTTGGGCCCAGGACCAGGCCAGACGTGGCTATGTTTCCCATAGAGGAAGGTGAGGCCGTCACCGCACCGCTGTATAAGGACTTAAAGGCAGAAATTAGAACCCAGGTATACAATGTAGAAGATCCGGCCGAAGTAGATGCCGGCCTGGAAAGAATAAAGAACAAAATGTCTCTTTTAATTCTGGCTGAGGAGTATAGGACAGCAGATGTTAGTGAGGAGTTTGAAAGAAACTGGCAAATTATGTTGGAAACCCTGGAGGCCTACAGGGAGAGAGGAGAAGATGAGGAGCAGCAAAGTGCACCGCGAAAAGCACTCAATACTGCCATTCTAAATTGTACTACAAACCTTTCTTTTGCAGGTAAAGGCGGTAAGAAAAAGGCACGGGCGAAATTGGCAAAGAAAAAAGCTCAGGAAGGTAAACCGTCCAAGTATGTAGAAAGGAAAGTAAGAATGCCTCGGACTTCAATGTCTCCTCAGCAACCCCAGGGTCCAGATGCCTGGCAAAAGCCATCATCGTCCTCTGGAGAAGAATCTTCCAGTGGTGAGACATCAAGTTATGATGAATAGGATCATAGACTTTTTTGTGTAAGATTAGATAGATATTTACGTCTATCTTCTATGGGCAGTCCATAAAACATGCTATGAAAAGATCTTTATCTCTCTTCTTCCTTACTATCCTTATGCTCTCCTGCAATACCGATGATAAGGCGGTAGATGTTGTTTTCGATGAAGTCTTTCAAGGTGCTTTTCTTCGAACGGTAGCCGTAAATAACCTTGAGTTTGATGTCAATAATCCGGAAAGTGTGTTTTCGGTGGTGTTTGAAGAACAGGACGAGGTGAATGGAGGCCTGCTGGATTTTGTCGATGTATTTGTTGCCTTTGAAGATAATACTATCAATGCCGGAGATCTTAGCACCCAGCGTGTACTTATTGAACGTCTGGAGCGGGATGATTTTAGCGCTGGTCCCGGGCCGGAAGCACTACCGCGACATACCCTGGAATATTCCTTTTCTCAGTTGATGCAAATTACCGGGCTCACCCCGGGTAATGTTTCGTGTAAGGATCAGTTTGTGATTACGCTGGAACTACAATTGACCGATGGCTTCCGCTACACACAGGAGACAGCCAATGCGCTCATCCTCGCCAACAATACTTTCTTTAGCTCACCCTTTTCATATACGATCACGGTAGTGGAACCTATCGATCCAGCTTTGTTTATAGGCACTTATTCGTTTACCAGTATTCTGGATGGTCCGCTGGGCCCCAGTTTTATTCCGGATGGTCCCACCGTGGAAGTGACAAGGGGACACTCTCCTAACACGCGATTTGTACGCTTATCATACCGCATAACCCGAAGACCACCGCGTGTATATGAGTTTACCATTGCGTGCGATGAGATTTTCTTCGGAAAGAACCAACTTTCGTCCACTATTGGGAAGTGCAGACCCGATCAGCCGGATACCGGTGATCTGATCCTGCTGGGCCCTGATGTGGTAAACGCCACCATTGCTCCCGGTGATGACAGCGGATTCGAACTCTGGTTTGTAGAGGGATATCGAGCCTGGGATGGCGATTGTGGGTTCGATTCGGAACCCTCGCGCTTGCGGTTTACCCGGCAGTAGATAAAACGCGACAAGAGAGGACCGATAAAATACTATATTCGGACTTTCGAACTTTTCCCGCCGTTTTTATGCAATGCTTACAAAAGTATATGGCAGCGCCGTCTTTGGGGTGGAGGCCACTACAATTACCGTTGAAGTCAATGTAGATAAGGGAATAGGATATCACCTCGTGGGGTTACCTGACAACGCCATACGGGAAAGCAATTATCGAATTGCCGGGGCGCTTCAGAACAACGGTTATAAAATCCCCGGAAAGAAACTGATCTTAAACATGTCTCCCGCCGATATGCGCAAGGAGGGGTCTGCCTATGATCTTACCCTGGCGATGGGAATTCTCGTCGCTTCTCAGCAGATTGAGGAATCCGTTTCATTATCCGATTACATCATAATGGGCGAACTTTCATTGGACGGAGGGTTGCAACCCATTCGCGGGGCACTCCCTATTGCCATCAAAGCCAAAGAAGAAGGCTACAGGGGATTTATTCTTCCGAAGCAGAATGCCAGGGAGGCCGCCATAGTTGAGGGATTGGAAGTCTATGGTGTGGAGTCAATAGCGGAAGTAATAGCTCATATTGCTAAGGGAACACCTCTGGAGCCCACGGTTGTGGACATAAGAACGGAGTTCTATGAGCATCTGGACAATCCCGAATTTGATTTCGCCGATGTGAAGGGGCAGGAATCCATAAAACGCTGTATGGAAATTGCTGCGGCGGGAGGGCACAACATTATTTTGATCGGCCCACCGGGTTCCGGAAAGACCATGCTGGCCAAGCGACTGCCGAGTATTCTGCCGCCCATGTCTTTACATGAGGCGCTGGAAACTACCAAGATACATAGCGTTGCTGGCAGAACGCTGGAAAAGGAAGGAATTATGACGGCCCGGCCGTTTCGAAGTCCGCATCACACCATTTCGGATGTGGCTCTGGTAGGAGGGGGGACCTTTCCCCAGCCCGGGGAGATCTCGTTGGCCCATAACGGGGTATTGTTCCTGGATGAGTTGCCGGAGTTTAAACGAAGCGTGTTGGAAGTTATGCGACAACCCCTGGAAGACCGGGAGGTTACTATCGCCAGGGCCCGCTTCACAATCACATACCCAAGTAGCTTTATGTTAGTGGCAAGCATGAATCCAAGTCCGGGTGGCTACTTCAACGATCCAAATGCTCCGGTTGTTTCGTCACCTATGGAAATGCAGCGGTATTTGGGAAAGATCTCGGGTCCGTTATTGGATCGTATAGACATTCATATCGAAGTGACGCCGGTCCCTTTTGAAAAGTTAAGCGAGGAACGTAAGGGAGAACCCAGTAAGATAATCCGGGCGCGCGTAGCCAGGGCCCGGGAAATTCAGACCCAACGTTTCAATGATCTCGACAGTGTCCATTACAATGCCCAGATGGGTGTAAAGCTTATTAGAAAATACTGCAAGCTGGATAATGACTCCAAGGAGCTTTTGAAATCGGCTATGGAACGTTTGAATCTATCGGCCAGGGCTTATGATCGCATTCTAAAGGTAGCGAGGACCATCGCTGATTTAGAAGGAAGTGAAGATGTGCTTGGGAGCCATATTTCTGAGGCGATTCAGTATCGGAGTTTAGATCGGGAAGGGTGGTTGGGGTGAAACCACCAGCCTAGCCGCTTGCGGCAGCAGGGGGCTTTAAGCTCTGAAGGTTTTAAAAAGTTGTTTTTTGTTTCTGCTAAGGAAATTACGAAGCACCTAGACATAATTGACAACGGAGGTGGCGAGACTTCAAATCAAAGGGTGAATGGCTGGCGCGTGATTGTTAACCTTCATCCAGATTGTGTTCAGAACAGTAGGGAAAGTTCACTGACGAATAAATTGTTCAGCGTCTTGCGAGTTAAGAAAAGGCGGTGATTTTTCCTAATTTTAATTTCTCGATGTTAGAATTAAAAGTTCCCAGAGTAGTGAACTAATATTAAAACAATTGGTGTATTTTTACTATCTCCCCTGCTCAACTGCGAGCCGTTCTCAATGAGCTCGTAGTTGTTATTTGCGATCGCAATCAGTTGATGTGCAGCCTAAAAGTATTTACGAACCGTCGTTGAGCTTTCTAGCTTGTCTTGAAAGGAGATTAACTAATTTTTAAAAAAGTAACATCAATGGCATCTCTTGAATATCGAAAATCCAAAAAAGGTGTCCAGAATTTTTAACTTGATGATAATTTCGAACTCCTATTTTCTAATGAGTACTACCTTAGTTGAATAATAAAATGTTTAAAATAAAAACAGGGAAATGAAAAGATCAACATTAACGTTTAACCTATTTGCAGTACTAATTGTATTTGGCGCTTTCTTGACTCAAACAAGTTGTACGGACGATTCAAGTGGACAGATTGAAAATGTGGTTCAAGTCGAACATGAACACTTTACTACCAAGTACCAAGATACAGTTAGTGCAAAGGACATACCTGAAATCATGGATTTTGTTCGATCACAAACCAATGGTACCATGACCTATTCAATTAAGGGACAGCCGGGTACAAAAGAACCAGACCTAACCGTCGGAGAGGTTATCAACGATGGAATCATCGTGGTAACGGACCTTAACGATATTTCTAACTATTCATTTAACATGAGTAAGTCCGAGTCCGACACGGATATCTCATGGCTAAATCTCGTAGTCAAGGAAACTCCTTCTGGTATTTACAGTTACATTACGAGATACCGCCCAACCCCCGACTGGATTCAGTCCTTGGATTGGACCGTTTATTCTGGCGATATTGTATTCTATCGTGATGATGGAACGTGGATTGCTACTCAGAGTTTTGAGAATGGCCTTCCAACAACCAAGGAGGTGGTTGATCCTTGCGACACCAACAATAATGGTGGTGGTGGCTCTGGTGGTGGAGGCGGTACTGGTGGAGGCACTGGTGGTGGAACGGGAGGAGGCACTGGTGGTGGAACCGGCGGTGGCGGTGGAGGTGGTGATTGCGATATTACACTCCTAGTCATTTGCTGTCCCTGTCAAGGACATTGTCCAGGTGAGGCATGTTCATGTAGTCAACAACCATTTATTGAAGTAAATATCAATTGTCCTGATGAAAAAGGAGTGCTTGAAGATCTGTTGAGATCATCAGGAGATTGTCTAGATTGTTTTGATACCGTTGGAGATCCATGCCCTTGTGCGGCGGATGGTGTTAGCTGTGCGACCAGTAATGACGATCCAAATGGAGACATTGGCGTGAACGTTCAGATTTATCCATACGATGTTGTAAATCCAGACCATCCAATTACTGATATCGCCGATTTCCTTGAGTGTTTTGACACGTCGTCATCAGCTCCCTCAGCAACTGTAACAGTTTATGCTCTTGAACCTGATCCAGGAACTGGTGATACTCATGAAGGATTTAATGTTGGCCATACTTTTGTTTCTATTCAACAAGGGTCAGAGACTGCCACTTTTGGATTCTATCCGGTGTCTGATTACATTGTTCCTCCGTTTAATAATTCATCTGCAGGAGTGTTTGGGAATGACGGTGTTACAGCAGAAGCATTCACTGCTAGTATCTCAGCTACCGTTAATGGAACCACTTTACAACAGATAATCAACATGACGGTCAATTACGACACAGACTACCATTTGAATCACAATAACTGTACAGATTATGCGATTGAAGTTGGAAATCTTGCAGGTATGGGACTTCCGGAGTGCAATGATTACTGGCCTGGAGGAGGTGGTTCAAACCCTGGAACGTTAGGATTGCATATTCGGGATCGTCCGGCCGACCCTAATTTTCCAACACACACAAGTGAAGGAAGTCTAGGGCCTTTGACCAACAGAGGATGTTAAACTAAAGAAGGCAAGTATGAGAACCATTGCACTAATCTTTATCATTATGTCTACTGCATGTAATGAGGGAGTAAATGAGAGGCAAGATATCGACATCGTAAAGAACTTTGTGGCTTCGGTGGTCACCAATGATAGCTTTGATATTTCAACCATCGGAGAGTATGTACATGCACAGCAAACACCGCTTGACGATGCGGCGATGCAAGAAGTTCTATCGAGCTACATTTCGTATATGCGAGAGACAATTGGAAAAAACAGTGGAAAATATGAGATAGTGAGGAGTGATAGCGGGGACCATCGTAAGTTGATTGAGGACTATGATCTTCAATACGATGATACAATGAGCACCTTCTATCTAGTTGCAGGAGAGAAACTAGTGACCCACATTATTGTGAAAGAAGGTAAGGTAATCTCATTCTTTACGAGCATTACAAAAAAGAAGCGAAATAGGTATCCTTGGATACTTTAAGTAAAAATTTAATTTTAATAAGAAGCACCTGGGATGCGCCCAGGTGCTTTGTATGGACGAAAATTATAGGGAAATGATATATAGGATTCGCTCATTCATTTTTTTACTACTATGTATGTTCTCAGCAGTAGTTTCAGCTCAAGAGGAAGCAGTATCGTTGAGTACAGAACAAGAAGGAAAATATCTCTTATTTAAGGCGTCAAATAGCAGTATACATCCACAGGAGGTAACAGTACGAATTACTGAGGCTAAAGGACTTCAGGACAATAAGCGACCTACAACCAAAGTGGTTCAACCTAATGAAGAAATAGTTATTAAGCAGATACTTATTTCAGGAGGTACCTATAGCTATAACTATGAGCATAATTTCAGTATTCCAAAGGATTACAAAGAATCAAAGATGGTTGAACTTACCGATGTCTCTGCCATTAATGAAGGAATTGTTGTGTTTAACCGAGATAGTTGTGGTCGATGCCACTTAACTACCAACTACCTTATTGAGAAAGGAATTGATTTTAGAATAATCAATATTCAAGACAATGAAGATAATCGAAAACTTATGGGAAAGGTGTTGGCAGAAAATGGTATGTCAGGAAAAGTTTTAACCCCTGTCATTGTGGTTAATGGGGATGTGTCCCACTCACATGAGGATCTCAAAAAGTTCCTAAAGACATTAGAATAGAATATATATCTCCCCAATCTATTTTCCACACCTCCAGATCTCGCCCTGGGGGTGTTCTTCTTTATTGATATTTAGTCAAATAGTGGTCAAAGATTGTCTCCAATGAAGGACTTATATATTTTGAACGCGGAATAGGTCAAATTTATGTTTAGATTCTTGAGTTGCTTCTAAGTTTCTTGCACAAAAGGTACCAAGCCCGGAAACGAGATTACGTCGTTATATACTTGGATAAACTTTTTTTTACTGTGTTTATTTAGGTTCATGTTGTTAATCAACTTTATAGAGGTATTTTTTCTAAACAAGCTCCTTTTTAATACTGAGCAAGCTTCATTACTATTATTATAATGAAATAGGGCCAACTCGGATTGATCTGAAAATGGGGTCACATTCCACTTTTGAGAGATTTTTTCAAATTCCATTTTTCCCAATGCCAGTGATAAACTTAGTTGTTCTTTCTTCCAATCTTCGCAATCTAGGAAGGCAATTTTGTGTTGACGTAATATTTTATGAACATTTGAGCTTAAGATTTTCAACCCTTCTGTTTTTGAGAAAATTAGTCCTCCATTAATTGAGGTATTAATGTACTCATAACCTAGATCAGCATACATGTTAGTGGGATTGGTTCTTCCAAATATCTGAAGATCGTTTATCTTGGGTAGTAGGTCATCGGCAGAACCTAAAAAAACAAAATCCCAGTCCAGCATTAAGTTTTCTGTCCCTATTTCTAAAGAGATTTGATCGATGAACTCTAGTTTGTTAAAGTAACCATTCCCATATAAAAAACTTCCACTATCCACAGTCGAAACTTCAAAACCAAACTCCTTGGTAATCTCTTTAAAATACATTTGTTCCGTATGGTGTTGTCTGATATAGTTTAATAGGAACTTAGCATTCAATGAGCTAAAG
>CAZTLE010000042.1:0-13799 GCA_964614415.1 uncultured Aureitalea sp.
TGTGCAAATGACTTGAAATTCATGGCTTCTATCTTATGTGTTTATATTCAAATATACATTTTGTCACATAAGATAGAAGCCATGAATTTCAAGTCACTTCCACAGCTTTTAGATTACTTCAAAGACGAGGAAACCTGTATCGCCTACTATGAGCGTATTAGATGGGGCGGTGAGCCTGCATGTCCTCATTGTGGTGGTTTGAACCCGTACAAGACGAACCGGGGCTACAAGTGCCGGAATAACGAATGCCATAAGAAGTTTACGGTTAAGGTTGGGACGATCTTTGAAAACTCGAAAATCCCTTTCCGGATTTGGTTTGCTGCTATCTACTTAGCAACTGCACATAAAAAAGGTATTAGCAGCGTACAACTTTCAATTGACCTGGGAATTACTCAAAAGACAGCATGGTTCGTACTTCACAGAATCCGTGAAATGCTAAAGGACAAAGCGCCGAAGATGCTGGGTGAAAACAATATGGTAGAAGTTGACGAGGCGTACATAGGTG
Organism: uncultured Aureitalea sp.; assembly: GCA_964614415.1. Classification (GTDB taxonomy): domain Bacteria; phylum Bacteroidota; class Bacteroidia; order Flavobacteriales; family Flavobacteriaceae; genus CAZTLE01. The sequence continues at coordinate 506 of CAZTLE010000042.1, forward strand.
GTAAGGAAGGAAACAAGCATCACCGCAAAAGACGCTCAGACGTAAACCCGGACTTGAAGAACGACGGTACGCCCTATAAACCTAAGACTATGGTAGTAGGTCTTATAGAGAGACAAGGACAAGTAGTCCTAAAGCGTGTACCCCGTGCGGTTAAATACGAAGTAGATCCGATTATTAGCGAACATTTGGCTGATGGTGCGGAAATCCATACTGACGAAAGCCATATCTATCGTGACCTTAGCCAGAACTACGAACACAAAACCGTAGTGCACTCAGCACGTAAGTATGTGATTGGAAATGTTCACACGAATACGATAGAGAACTTCTGGAGCATTCTTAAGCGTGGTTTATATGGTGTGTACCATCATGTTAGTGAGAAGCACTTTGACAGGTATTTGGATGAATACGCGGCACGGTGGAATACAAAGAGTCTTTCTTCGCAGGAACGTATTGATAGGTTTTTGGAGCGAAGTGAAAGCGTATTGCCTTACAAGGGGCTAGTCGGTAAGCAGGATTAAATCAAAGAACAACATCCTAGTTGTTAATGGGTCTCCGGGGCTTAGCCCGGTATACTCCTTCTCTTGATCTTCGGAAGAAAAAAGGGGAACAAAATCATTCCGTGTGTAATAGCGCAATGCGCGACTCTCGTTATAGGAGTCAACCACAACGAAACGGCATCCGGTTTTGTTTTTAATATTAATAAACCAAGACTTAATGAAGTCCATAAGTTGATCTCCCATAGATTTTTCCTCTCCCTCTAGCATGCGGTATTTTTTATTCACCCCTAAGCGTCCAATTAGTACAGCAGGATAACTCCGCATTCTTTTTTGGTGAGGAATTGATTTAGTGACCTTTTTGGACCTGGCATTAGGAAGATTCTTAGTTTTGATGCTATCGTTAGAAACTGTAAATGCACAAACGATTTGACTAGGATCGCTATCAAGAATAAAACAATAAGATTTTCCTAGAAGCTGAGTTGAATAATTAACAGCATCATTAGCAAAGAAATCATTTAGGTCATCATGATCACAATCAAATGCGTCACAATTTTCTAATATTTCTTGATTTAGTGGGGAGAAAGTACATTTTTCTAATAAAAACCCCAAGGTGAAAGATTTTGTTATAGTTTAGCCTTAGCTAAAATCTTTTCAGCAATTGAGCTTTCTTTAGAAAAATCAATAGAAGACCTCTTAGCAGTGTTTTCATCTACTTGCTTTTCAAAGTTAGATGCTGCTTCCTTAGAAAGGACAGGTATTGATTTAATAGCTATTGCCATAGTGTTTTTATTGTTAATTGTTAACAAATGTTGTGCAAAACTACCAATTCTATACAAAAAAAATTGTATAGAAGTGTTAGTATTATCTTATTTGCTTATAAGTTTACTATAAGATTTTCCTATATCTGGGTCTAGATCCAACATAGTTTTTTCTTATAGATGTTCAATAATAAGACGTTTCAAAGATGGAATTGTTGCGTTAACACTTGTTAAAGTTTTATCTTTACTATATGAAAAAGAAGCAGCAAAAACATCAGCAAAAACATCAGCAAAAACATCAGCAAGAGGATAAGCTAAAAATTGATGGCAGTCTTGACGACGTTCTAAAAGTATCCGTTCCCAAGCCGAAGAAAGAAAACGGCGACAAGGGACACGGCTAAAATATTGCATTCTGGTTTATCCCCCTTAATTCCTGGTAACCACTCCGGGAAGATGCAAGATGCTCTTAAACACAGGCAATCGCCAAAAACTTGAGTAGTCCTTAACTAACAATTCCGTGAAAATAGGTAGCGGTAAGGGATGCTAACTCCCTTGAGGAACGAAAGAGTTTTACTTCTCAAAAAAATTCACTTCGAATTTCCCGTATCCCTTCTATAATGGCTTGTCCCATTTGGTATATAGATGCCATATAAACGACAACAAATGTTTACAAACAACTATAAACGAAAGTAAGCATGTAACTACCGACTCCTTCCCAACACCCGATCTATGTTTGTACCAATGAATCGCAAATGGTTCAGAGATATTAACTGTTTAACAAGCCTACCGACAGGAAGGCATTAAAATTTAAATCATGAACACGCTAAGAAACAAAGTACAGTTGATTGGAAACCTTGGAAACGACCCGGAAGTAATTACCCTGGATTCAGGACGGAAAATGGCTAAATTCAGAATAGCCACCAACGAGTCCTATAAGAATAAAGAAGGGGAACGCGTTACGAATACCGAATGGCACCAAATTGTCGCATTCGGCAAAACAGCAGAGATTGTAGAGACCTATGTCGGAAAAGGGAAAGAAGTAGCTATCGAAGGCAAACTCACCACCCGCTCCTGGGAAGACAAAGAAGGGAATACCCGATACACCACAGAAGTTGTGTGCAACGAGTTGCTTATGTTGAGTTAACAATACAGCAAAAGAAAGCAGATATAAAAACCCCGGAATGTGAACAATCGCTTCCGGGGATTCCTCTAATCTAAGATGTGTTGTCAATACCGAACAAAGATCTTTGTTTGCATGAGATATACTTATTGAGTATTCGCCAAAAATCGCATGACCTCCTTTTTATATGAGATTCCTATGGGTATCTCCTTTCGGTCAATTTCTACATTATGGGTGGTAAAAGCGTCAATCTTCGATGTGTTCACAATAAAAGAGCGGTGTACACGTAAAAAGAGATCGGGCAACAACTCCTCAAATTCACTGATCTTATACTTGGTGGTAATATCCTGATCCTTGAGATAAATGCGAATGTAGTCCTTGATGCTTTCGATATAAAGTATCTCACTAAATACAACCTTGATATGTTTCCGGTTCGTATTGACATACATAAACGGATCGTCATCAGAAACAGGTGACGAAGGGATGGTGGAGGGACCTCCTCTTTTCTCAAGAAATTTATCCACGGACTTGACAAATCGATCGATTGTTATGGGCTTCAACAAATAATCGACCACATCCAATTCATAGCTTTCCACCGCGTAATCCCTGTAGGCCGTTGTGAAAATAACAGCCGGAGGGTTTTTGAGGGATTTCACGAACTCAATACCGGTAAGGCCCGGCATCTGAATATCCAGGAATATCAGGTCAATCGACTCTTTTTTTAGCACCTCAAAAGCCTGGACGGCATTCCAGCACTTGTCAACAAGATTCAATTGAGAGAATTGTTGAATATGCTTTTCCAATAACCCTATGGCCAAGGGTTCGTCGTCTACAACCAGGCAGTTGATCTTCTCTTTCATCCCATTATTGTTAGTTGTACCTCATACGTTTCATCCTGAGGATCTACGATCCACGTATACCGGTTGGGGTAGGTGAGTTCCAGTTGGCGCTTCACATTCTTAACGCCAATCCCTTCTTTGTAGTTCATTTCATCGCTCTGATCCAAATGCGCCTTCGTATTGAATACCCTAAAGAAAATACGCCCTGCTTTTTCTTCCAGATCGATCTCGATGGCGGTATCTTTGGTAACACCGCTGGCCCCGTGCTTAAAGGCATTTTCTACAATGGAAACCAAGATCAAAGGAGCAATTACGGCTTTTGGGTTTTCAAGGGAATGGGAAAAACTAAGTTGTAACCGATCCCCATACCGCAGCTTCTCCAGGGCTATATAGTTTTCCAAAAGTTCAACTTCTTTTTGAATTAACACCTTGGACTCCCGGGACTGGTAGAGGATGTAATCCAAAATCTCCGAGAGCTTTGCCACTACTTCCGGAGCCTGATCCGACTTATCCAGCGTTAGGGCATATAAATTGTTGAGTGTGTTGAATAAGAAATGCGGGTGAATTTGCGCTTTCAGAAAGTTGAGCTCGGCAATCGCCTTTTCCTTTTGAAGTGTATCCAACTCTCTTCGTACAGATGCGCGATCCATGACCATCTTCAGTACTAAGAAAGTGGTAGCCGAAAAGTAGGCGCGAGGAGCATAACTCAGATAGGTATTGTCAAATTGTGTTACAATATCCCAAAAGGAGTCCTTCTCAATCCCTAAACCGGCTATCGTTTCCGCTATATAAATATTGTTGAATCGGTACGCAATGGATATCACAGCAATACTGATCACCAGTGATACAATGAATTGTACATATTTCTTTTTCTGCAGCAGCTTTGGGATCTGGTAGTATACCAACAGGTAGGTGGCTACCATTTTTAATGGCATACCTACTCCGCGGAAGATAAGAGCCTCTTTGGCATGGCTTATACCATCACCTGAGGTTATGGGAGCCATTAGTAAGATGAACAGCCAGAACAAAGTATGCTTCAATACCCTGTTCTGAAGAAGACGATCTACAAAGTTGTTTTGAGCTTTCACAACGGGGACGAAAGTACTGAAAAATGGATGGCCGGACCACCAATGTCGACCGATTCCCGTTTTCTACCCATGAATTTCACAGTATGAAGTACGAATTGAATCCGGCTGTTGTTTTCGTGTTTCCATAGGGCATATTGTGCCATCTGTCCACAGTGATTTTATTGCGTTGATCCCACATCTATATTTACCAAAAACACGACAAGATTATGAAAAAAATTATCACGTTACTTAGTATTATAAGCGTCTGTAGTATGACGTTGGGGCAGCAGTCCTCCGGGCTTATCAATATGGAGGAAGCGACCTTTAAAACCGCTTCAGGGGATACCGTTGAAGGCCACAGAGGAAGCATAACAGTTCCTGAGAATCGGTCCAACCCCAATTCCCCGGATATTGCTGTTCATTTTGTTCGGCTGAAATCTACCAACCCCAATCCGTCCGCGCCACTTGTTTATCTGGCAGGAGGCCCAGGGGGCAGTTGTACCTGGCAGGCCGAAAATCCGCGCTCCCTGGAACGATGGAAAGCGTTCCTGGAAATAGGGGATGTCATTTTGTTGGATCAGCGGGGCACCGGTGCCGGTGAAGAAAGAGTGTTGTTTGTGAGAAGAGAAGATCCTCCCGGAGACGCTTTTGCCTCAGTAGAGAAGGCGGAAGCATTTCGAAAGAAAATAGCCGAAGCTGCTTTGACAGAATTCAAGGCCCGTGGCATAGATCTGGGCGGATACACCACCCTGGAAAGTGCCAGAGATATGGATGTATTGCGCAAGGCGCTGGGGTATGATAAACTCTCATTAATGGGATTCAGCTACGGGACGCATCTTGGGCAGACCTACATCAAGTACTTTGGAAGCCATGTAGAGAATGCAGTTCTCATTGGAGTGGAAGGGCTCAACCACACCTACAAGCTCCCGTCCACTATGGATGCTCAATTCCGTAAAATTGCCATGATGGCCAATTCGGATCCCAATGTGAACACCGAAGTTCCCGATCTGTTGGCACTGTATGACCGGGTGATTGCGAAGCTGGATAAGGAACCTGTTGAGTTGGCTGTTACCTCGCCGATAACGCGTCAAAGTATGACCATGACGGTTGGTTCATACGCGCTTAAAGTACTCCTTAGATTTGATATTGGAGATGCCAGTGATATTCCCGTTTTTCCGCGATTACTGTATATGATCGATCAGGGAGATTATTCGGCCCTGCAGTGGTTCCTTCAAAAGAGAATTCGGGCGTTTTACGGAATTCAGGGGATGTCTGCCACTATGGATCCGGCTTCGGGAGCCACGGCCAATCGAATGCAACGCATTAAACTGGAAGAGGAGAAAAGCCTGTTTAAGGATGCGGTCAATCTTAATATGGGAGGCGATAGCTGGCCAGTTCCGGACCTTGGGGATGAATTTCGGGAGCCCTTTGCAAGTGATGTGCGGACGCTATTCATGAGTGGCACGTTGGATTTCAACACACCTCCGTATCAGGCAGAAGAAGTACGTTGGGGATTTTCCAATAGCAGTCACATTATTGTTGTCAATGCCGGCCATGAGCAGATATTGACCCATCCCGATGCTCCAAAGACGATCATACGTTTCCTAAAAGGGGAGGACGTGAACGATGTGGGACTATCCCAACCCAAACTGCGGTTTATCCCGATTAAAGGGAAAAGTGATGACATTTGGCACCCCTCCCTGGACAACTAATGGGTTTTCATTTGAATATGTTGTTCAGGCCTTTGACTCATGTCGTGATGCCTCCTTCGGGAGGCATTTTTGTTGGATGGGCCACAAGTCTTTGAAGATCGTACCACATCATTTATTGGTAAAAACGCAATGAAAACTCACAAAACGGCGCATCTCCACTGTTGAGGTCAATGCCGAGGTTAAGAATACCCCGGGCGATCGCAGCTGCATCCACATCGGGATATTTACGCAGCTCGAAATAAGCTACACTGGCGAGAAAGGACATTTGATGATCCTGTAGCTCCACGAGATCAGGATTCTGTTGCTTGAGTTCCTCAAGAACTGGTCTGGCATTTTCGAAATCTCCGGCGTACAATATGTCGATCGGACTCATTTGTTGACCCGGTTTGCGATTGTAGGTTTTGCTCTTTCCGTCAGGGAAATGTAGCGTAATACCATTTTCACTTAGCGACACGTCGAGACCTTCAACCTCAGTGTTAAAGCGGTTTTCTTCTCCTTCTATGGCGTATAAAGGCGAAAACAAAGAGCGGGAGATCTCGATATGTAAGGTTCCGTCCTGTTCGGATAGGACCAGATCTCGCATAGAAGAAAAGGAATAAGTACCCAGATGGTCCTCCTTATCTTCCGATGTAACCCTGGTGCGCTCCCAGTTAGACTCCTTCAGTATATAATTCACAATAGGGTCCTCTCCATTTTTGTAATTCTCCCAGGGAGTTGGGATGGTCTTGTCCAGCTTGATCGAATTGGAGTCGTTTCCGGGCAGCAGTTCAGGATGATAGAGACTGGATAGATAAACAATGAGGCCTGTATTATCCAGAGTATGCTTTTCAGCATCGCCCGGTCGGCCACGATAATCACCATGTACTTCACCGAGCACAATGGCTTCGCTTTTCAATTCCATTTGAAGCAGTGTGGAGGTCGCTGCAGAAAACGTATCGAAGCCAGAGATAACGAATAATCGTCCCCTTTTGTTGATGTCCAACCGGTCCAGCAACCCCTGAACAAAAGTGAGGCTGTATGGAAAACTTCCACCACCATTGTATCGAAGGTCCATAATGAACTTATCTACCTCTACCGAATCTACTACAGACCACATTCGTTTTGCAAAGTCCCGTGAGGACTCCGTTTTCATACTATTGATCCTATTGTACTGGAAGTAGACCACTTTTTGAATAGGGTCATAGTCGAACCAGTAAGAGAGATCATTGTCGCGTTGAAACCAGGGGAGCTCCTCTTTTTGGTCAAGAAAAGAAACGAACGTAGTATTTTCTTCTTCGTCAGGCGGCATATCCAGTAACTCCTTTTCAAAGGAAAGGCCTTCGCGATTGAATGTGAATACAGCTCTGCCGGGATTCTCTGTAATGCCCAGACCGTAGAGTAGCCCGGGAAGGTGCAGGTAACTTCCTGCAAATTTCTTGAATCGGGAGGCATTGGCATGAGGAAGCACTGTTCGTAATTTGTCCAATACGGTCTCAATAGGCATGCCGTCTACTTTTTCAACTTTGGCGCCTAAGATATCCGAGTACTTTTCGGCCGTCCGAAGAATGCGCAGTTCTCCGTCGAACCATCGCCCGGAGAAAGGTAGGTAGCCAAAGATTTCATAACGGGAACTTCCGCTTACCACCGAATGGCCATCCTGTATGGAAGCAACAATCTTCAGGAGTTCCACATAGCAGCTTGCATCACACGTTTGTTTTGTTTTGATCGTAGTTTTGGCCGATGCGATGACCGATTCAAAATCACGTTCGGAAGTCTGCCAAAAAGGTCTTGCGTGTTTGTTTCTGATAAGGGACTGGAGCTGTTCAATATCTTGCAGAAATTCAGATGGAGTGGGTTGGGAAACTCCGGGAATGGAAAAGGCCAGAAAGAGCACGAAAAAGGAAAAACAGTACTTCATAGCTGATTAATGAATATGAATTTGGGTGGTTTCTTTGAATGTGGTGAGTGTGATAAGCGAATTAGTACGCTCTACGCCTTCGATGGACGTGATCTTCTCAGACATAAACTCTTCCAGGCGCATGGTATTGGGAACCCTTACTTTTAGCAAATAGGAGTATTCCCCCGTAACCGAATGGCATTCCTGAACTTCCGGAACTTTACGTATCTCTTCAATGAAATGTCGTTCCTGAGAAGGAATGGGCATGAGCACATAAACGAAGGCCAGAATGTCCAGACCGAAAGCCAATGGATTGGCGAGATAGACTTTTTCGCGAAGCACTTCGTCTTGCTTCAGTTTTTTGATCCGCTCCTTTACGGCAGTAATGGAAAGATCTATCTGATTTCCTATTTCCTGGTATGACAGATTACCATCGCGCTGCAACAGATCAACAATTTGCTTGTCCTTAACGTCCATGATTGCTTTTTCAGTCAAATTAACTAAAAAAGTACACTAAAAAGAAATTATTGCTATAAATTTAACTTTTTGTAGTAATTATGGCTATTTTGATAACACGAGAAGACGATCCATAGCAAAGAACAGCCACAGAACAATGCCGGTTACCAGCAGTGTATACGCAATTTGTTTGAGGTCTATAGGTACTGAGATAACCTTGGATTCGAAAGTTGTACTGGCGAAAAGTGCTAGCAAAGTAACGATCAGAATAGCTGCGATAAGCGCCAGTTTTGTAAACCGTATCCAAAAAATGGGCTTGTCATTCAGCAATCGATCGGTTTCAATTTGATCCATGACATTTCGTGAAAAAGAGTAACTGGGCAACTCTTGCTCCAGCTGCCGGAGCTCGGAATCCATGGCCTGTTCTTGGGTATATGCATCCCTGCATGAGGAACAGTGTTCCAAATGTTCAGAAACTTCGCTGGAAATTTCAGGAGCTAATTCTCCCAACAGATATTTATACAGTATTTCTTCGGTAATGTGTTTCATATTGAGTCCAGTAGATCGGGCAAGTCCGAACCCGCCAGTTTAGTAATACTATTTTTTAGTTCCTTTCGCGCACGGAACAAAGTCACTTTTACATTGGCTATCGACATCTTCGTGACCTCAGCTATCTCTTTAACCGGAAGATCCTCAAGATAATACAAAGTGATCACGGCTGCCTCCTTCGGGTCCAGTGTATCAATGGCCTTTTTCAACAACTCGGACCGACTCGCTCGCATAGCTTTCACCAAAGGAGTATGCTTTTCTTCTACATAATGCTCGGGCACACCACCCAGTTCAGAGGTGTGTATCCGCTTTTTCCGGGTGCGATCTATGGCCACCGTATAGGCGATCCGTAGCAGCCAACCCGCAAATTTTGAGGGGTTTTTCAGCTTTTTCAACTGATGAAAACCCTTTACGAACACATCCTGTGCAACCTCCTCGGCTTCTTCTCTGTTCCGCAGGATTCGAAAACATAAGGTAAAGACCCGACCCTGGTACTTGTCCACCAGCTTTTGGTACGACTGCCAGGAATCATTCACTATTATATCCTTAATGTATTCTTCATCCATGGGTCTATAAGTTACAGACGTGTTTTGACTCCCGATTGGTTACAAATCATTTTTTTAGTGCACTTTGTAACCAAATCTTTCTCCCGTTCCGTCATTACTTACATACGACCCAAACTCTTAAAAAAAGTAACACGATGAAATTATTTGCAGTTGCCTTGTTATTACTCGTTGCAGTAATCCTGATAGTATCCCTGGTCTACATTCTAGTAAGTACCCGCCACAAAGAGAAATTGGTTTTGCTGAACAAAGGGCTTAACCCTAAAGATTATCTGGAGGACAGATTTCTGCCGAATACGCTGCGGATAGGTTGTTTGCTGCTCGGTGTTGGGATTGGGTTTATGTGCGCCATGTTCATTGACGAATATGCAATTCCGGAAATTGATAACCCGGCCATCTATCCGGCTTTTGTGTTAAGTTTTGGCGGAATTGGCCTGCTGATCTTTCACCGCGTCTACAAAAAACAGAAGAAACAATCCAATCAGGAATAAAGTACCTAACTATGAAAAAGAAAAGAAATATCTGGCACATGGCTTTGTTGTGTGCCCTGGCTCTGTGTGGTGAAATGCTTATGGGTCAAACTGCATTTCCCGGCGCTTCCTGGAAGGCGTATGCCAATGTAGAAGACGCAGGATATTCCGCACAGGGCCTTGAGGCCGTACGCGAACAATTTGAAGATTCCCAGGGAGCCGCCTTATTGGTAATCCACAACGGGAAGGTGCTGTTGTCTCATGGAAATACAACCAGGCGTTTTATGGTGCATTCCGTTCGGAAGAGTTTTATGCATGCCTTGTATGGGGCATATGCTTCACAGAAAGAGCTGGGCCTTGACCGCACCCTGGAATCGCTTGGGATCGATGACACCACACCGCTTACCGCGACCGAAAAAAAAGCTACGCTTCGCGATCTTATGGCTGCCCGGTCCGGAATCTATTTGCCCTCGGCCTACTCTCCCAGAGGTATGGAAGACAATCTCCCTGCTCGGGGTAGTGCTGCCCCCGGTACCCAATGGTTTTATAACAACTGGGATTTCAATGTGCTAAGTACCATTTTTGAGAAACACACAGGTAAAAAGATCTTCAATGAATTCGATGTAAAAATTGCGCAGCCCATCGGAATGGAAGACTTTCGACCTGAAATGGACGGATACTATCGGTTGGAACAGGACAAGTCTATGCATCCCGCCTATCTGTTCAAAATGTCGGCCAGAGATATGGCCCGCTTCGGACTTCTGTATCTCAACAATGGCAAATGGAACGATACACAATTACTACCGGCCCCATGGGTCACGCAGGCTGTGGAGCCTGTGACCCGTGACCTTGGATCGTTCAATAACAAGGGTAGTTACGGACTGCTGTGGTGGGTTTCCGATGGTATTGATGGGGAGCCCATGTATTATGCCAGCGGTTCCGGAGGGCATCGAATTATGGTGTTGCCTGAGTCCGATCTCGTGGTGGTGCATCGGGTGAATACCTACGAAAGAAAAGGTGTTTCCGAAGCGGATATCCAGACGTTGTTAAAGAAGTTGTTGGCCGCGAAAACGGGTAAAGGGTCTGCGACGCCATCGGTGAAACCGTATTCGATTGGTTTTCAGACTCCTTCAGAAGCAGATGTACCACAGGCTGTACTCGATAAATATTTGGGCTCCTATCGGCATCCTTCCCTTGGGAACATGGACATTGTTACATCGGAAGATGGACTACAGTTGAAGAACTCGGTTGGTGTATTCCGTCTGTATGTGGTTGATGAGAATCGCATGATCCCTGAAGATATCGAGACCCCGATTGAGTTGGCTGCTACTACCGAAGCTGATAAGAAGTACACGATTGAACCGGTATTTGGTTCCGGCAGATCCCTGCAAAAAGTGATTTTTTATTATGCTAAATAGAACTCAGAGAATAAAAGTTAAGGACGCCTGCGGGCGTCCTTTTTATTGAAAAGTCATTTCCAGTTCGAGGTTTTCTCCTTCCTGCACCTGGCCCCATTGATACATTAGCTGCAAAAAAGTGTCCCGAATCTCTTTCAGCCGGGCCTCGTCCAATTCTTGTGGATAAGGCAGGTCGTTCTCATCGAGAATGGTTCGCAGGCTATTCAGAAAATCAGGATCTTCTCCTGTATTGAAGAATTCGATGGTCAACAAGTTGACGATATGTTCCGTCTGCACAGCCGAGGTATGCAGATTAGCAGGCATAAGCGGTTCGGGTCTTTGGTCTCTGGGAAGTTCAAAGTCTCCGATGTCATATCCCTCGTTAAGCATTCCGTAGAATGCCTTGTCGAAATTCAATACTTTTTCCACGGCATAGTGAGCAAGGTCGTGTGGCTCCATACCCTGGTGCAACTTGGACCAGGTGGTACTCCCATCATCCCTTATGCAGGTAAGGACGCAGGGTTTTTTTGTGTTCTTTTTCAGCTGAATGCGCATGGTCTTGAATTTCCGTGCGGAAAGTTAGTAGGTGTTGTCGGAATTGTGTTACAGAAATACGTTTTATTTGATAAGTCGCTCCAGGGAAAGCGTATAAGCCCGAATATCGCCGGTTGCTTTTTTTAGGGTTATGGTTTCTTTGCCCGTCTTCTGAAGCAGGTCCATCACGGTTCGCAGATCGCTTCCATTGTATTCTCCTACGTTCACAAGCTCGTCACCCTTTTGGATACCAAGCGTGGCTGCCTGGCTGTCGGCCACCACATCATCGATGAACAGCGATCCGTTCTTCTTAATGAATGAGAGTCCGCTATAATTATGCTCGAAAGGCTTGTCCATATTGGCATTGGGTTTCAGAAAAATAATTCCCTTTTGGTAATCCAGTACGACCTGAAACCGGTTAATGATCCCGGCCCCCAGCAGTCCTGCAAATCCTTTGCGAGAAAGCACGCCACTTTTGGTGTTCGACAGGCTGATAGGAATATCCTCGAATTCAATGTCGTTGAAACTGGCACTCCTAATATAGCCGACGCTGCTGTAACGAGAAGAATTGAGTCCGGAGTGTTTTCGCTTATAGGTATCTCCAATATTATCCTCCAGCCTGTGTTTCCGAACAAATGGCGTATTGATGATAAGGTTGGAATTGGCACCACTGTCAAAGAGGAATTCCCCTTTGATCACGGTCCCGTTCTTCAAAGTGAACTCCAGTGGAACCCGCGGAATAGAAGTATTCAGTGAGATGGGTATTTCTGAATATGCATCGATGTCGGTAACCTCATCGGAGGAACTGTAAAGGTTGATCTGCTTATTGTCAAAATCCAACTGGGTAATATGCCGCCGGATTATATCATAGCCTACAATTCCGTCGATCTTACGTCCGGAACGTTCTTCGAGATGCGTCAGGTCTACCAGAGCCATGTGGCGCACCGGTAGTTCGAGTTCCCCGAAGTGCAGGGTCTGTTCGGTTGCTATATCCAGGTTGGCAACTCCCGAAGCTCCACCGGTAGACTGCTGAAAAGTGGTCTGGATTCCCAGGCGTTCTGCGTGGTGCTTATTGAGCACAGCAGCACTCGCACCGGTATCGAATACAAAACTAAGAGGAGTCGTGTCGTCATTAACCCGGACTTCGATAAAAACCAACCGGTCTTCCTCAAACGGAATGCTGTAATCCTGAGCGGCAAGACTCAGGAAGCAACCAATCGCCAGTAACAATGAAAAAAAGGGTCTCATGTATTTCCTTTCTTGAATGTTCTAAAATAACCAATATCGGTATACCCAAATGTTAATTAATGCTAATGGTTGGTGGTTAGTAGTAAGTCCTGAGTATTGAGATATGGGGTGCGAGGTTGATTCAAGAAACATGATACGAGACTAGCATTATGTCAAAAAAACTGGAACGAATAAACTCTTTGAAGAAGTTATAAGTTTTAAATGTTGA
>CAZTLE010000042.1:13899-24096 GCA_964614415.1 uncultured Aureitalea sp.
CAAAAAAACTGGAACGAATAAACTCTTTGAAGAAGTTATAAGTTTTAAATGTTGAGTGTTGAGTTTCGGTAATGACTAGCAAGGGGAATCATGAATCAGGATTCTGATGCGGTTTATCGATAATCTACGAATCAACAAATCAACTCTTCGAAGAAGTTCTAGATGTTGAGTTTTGAATTTATGGTCCTTGGATCTTATTTGGGATTTCTAATTTGAGTTTTGGAATTTTCAGACGAGGTGTGAGGCGGAGCCAAGAAACAGGAAACAAGACTAGTATTATGTTTAACTAATAAAGACGAATAAACGCTTCGAAGAAGTCATAAGTTTTAAATGTTGAGTGTTGAGTTTCGGTAATGACTAGCAAGGGGAATCATGAATCAGGATTCTGATGCGGTTTATCGATAGCCTACGAATCAACGAATCAACAAATCGACTCTTCGAAGAAGTTCTAAATGTTGAGTGCTGGAATTTACTGGTAAGGTATGAGGGATCTGGGTCGCTCTATTCTCTATTGTTATTTCTATTTTTTATTCTGCCAACGTAACGTTTCTCAGATATTGAGATTTGAATATTGGAGCTTATTTGGGATTTTTAATTTGAGTTTTGGAATTTTCAGACAAGGTGTGAGGCGGAGCCAAGAAACAGGAATCAGGAGCCAGGACAAGCGTTATATTAAACCAACCGGAGCTTATTTGGAATTTCTAATTTGAGTTTTGAAATTTTTCTGGTTTTAACCACAAGCCCCTTTCATAATTCAACATTCGAAATTCGACATTCATCATTTAAATAGCCTAAACCCTACACTCACATTGTGTGTTGGGCTTTGCAGTTCGTTTACATTCAACCGATAGCCCACAAACCAATTCCCTTTCCGGTTGTACTGCAGTCCAAGGCTTATGTTGTCAAACTGTTGCGGATTGCCGCCCACTTCTCCGAACAGATAGAGTCCGCTTCGGAAGGTTTTAGGATGTTCAATGGTTTTGGTAACGGTAATTTCACGGGGAACCTTAAGATCGTATGCGATTTCACTATCCAGTAAAGTGCCGTCAAGAAGGTTGTAGCTGTAAATGTCAATGTCTTCATTGCTCAATGTGTCCCGGTAAATGCGAGCTTTCGTAAGCTGAGTGGAGTCCTTGACTGTCGAGATGTCTTCGATGATTTGGGAAGGTGCTTCCGGGCGTACATATACTGTTTGATAGCGGGTGGTCTGCACTTCGAAAGTGTCTGTCTTTGTTTGCCAAACAGTATCCCGTACCACGGTCACAACCGGTTCCGATGATGTTTGTTGCGAACCGCATCTTCGGGAGGCGAGGTTGAAAAGGATCAGAGAAAGTATAACCAGTAGAAGCAAACGTTCGGTTTTGATTGCAGTTATTTTCATAGGAGAATGAATTAAGTAACGCGACGGGCGCATCTGCATCCGGCACGTGTGAACCGGCTACTTTGGAAGCTATGAGAAAGGAAAGTCGGCCGTTGGCAGACCACCCTGTGCGTTACAATGGATTATGGTTTAGGACCTTGCTTTTCTTCTTTGTTTTCCGAATCGTCCCCGGAGAGATTCTCCAGGGTTTCTTTAAGTGGTGTTTGTTTCAACAGATTGGTCAATGCTTTGAAAGGATTCACACCGTAGATCCGATTGTAGTTTTCCAGGATTGACTTAATCTCGGTGATTGCTATAAAGCCTGCGATGATCTTTAGAAAGGGCACTTCACTTACGATGTGCTTTTCCAAAAAGTAGGCGGCCAGGATTACCAGATTATAGATAAAGAACTTGGAAACGGTATGACCAATGCGTGTACTTTGAATAGGGACGTGGTTTTTAATGGATGCATACGCGCCTGTGATGAAATCGACGACGATCAAGAAGACCATGGTGATCATCACCCCACTTACGGGTGATATAAGCGCTAACAACCAAAAGCTAAATTTTATAAGCTTATCCATGCTTTTTCAGTTTTTTAAAATCCAACACCCGGTATTTCGGATAGGGCTTGATGCACACGCTGTTACGCTGATTGCCACCTAGCACATACACGTATTTGTTGGTTTCCTTTATGTAGAAACCTACGTGTCCTTTCCAGCTTTCGGGTGACTCGCGCCACAGGACGACTACATCACCGGGTTCGGGAGAATCGGTAGATTCTCCAACGCCCAGCCAGCTGCGGGCTGTGAGCGATCCGGAATGTTCATAACCGGATATTTTGGCAACCCAATTGGCGTAAGCACTGCACCAGGCAGTTTCATCGTGCAGTTTAGCGCCGTCGAATCCCATGGTGTTGAAATAGTTCAGGATTTGAGGATGATCTTCGGTGCCGGTACGTTCTTTGACACCGTATTGGGACAAGGCAGTTATTAATATTTCATTCATTTCGTTTCTAAATTTTAAGTACAGATTTGGGGAGGCTACTTGAGCCCGACTGATCATTGCGTGAAATATTCACACATATGTTGTAATTCGTTTTGATTAGAGCGGAAAATACCTGGACCCGAAGTTCTTCGTGTTGCTTATTTTCTTAATCAGAATGGGATTTAACCCGGGAATTAGGCGTCCACTCATCTAAGGGAATAACGGCAAGCCGTTGTTAGAAAAGCGAATGTAAATATACACATGTTACAAATAAAATACAAACATATTGCATATAAAATATGTTAAATTCTGTAATTTGTTGATGTTTAGTGGTGAGGTATGAGGGATGAGGTATGAGGTGTGTGGGGAGACAAGAACCAAGAATTAGGGTATTGAATGGATTAGCCGATGAGTTCGAATAAACAGATTAACGATTAACCGATTACACCAATTCAGTTGTAAGTTTTGAGTGCTAAATGTTGAGTTTTGATTTTTTGTTGCTTGGTTCTTGGAACTTATTTGGAATTTACTGGTGAGGGATGAGGAATGAGGTTTGAGGAATGAGGTGTCCCGCTCTATTCTCTATTGTTATTTCTATTTTTTATTCCCCAACGTAACGTTTCTCAGATATTGAATTTTGGAATTTGGGTTTTGGAATTTACTCGTGAGGTGTGAGGTGTGAGGGATGAGGCGTGAGGAGTCAAGAATCAAGAAACAGGAACCAGGAGTCACGATGCTGATGAGGGTTATGCCAGGAAACAAATAAACACATAAACCAATAAACGAATAACCGATTTCCCGGTTAACCGATTCAACAATTATTAAAGCAGTATCGGACTTCGATCTTTGATGAGATCCTCGATTTCCGGAGGTAGGTCAAGAATGCGGTCAAGAAGATCGTCCTCAAGGCCCTTGGTCTCCGGAGACAGGCATTCTTCATAGGCAGTTATGCCTTCATCGCCAATAACATTTACCGGTCCGATGAGCTTGTCGCCCACAATGAGTCCGTTTAGATGGTATTCTTTCAGTTCGTCTATGGTTTTGTCCGTTACAGCACAAGTGGGCGGGCGTTCCTCAAATCCGCCGTCCGATATGATCATCACCTCAGCACCAATGTTAGGGTGCCTTTCCTTGAACTCTTTAAGTTTTTTGGCCGACTCCTCGGAGATTTGAGAACCAAGTCGGGTGAGGCAGTTTTCGCAAAGGGCAATCTCTATGACCTGAGTAGGCTCCAGTTCGAGGGAGAGTCGGGAATAGCTCTTAAAGACATAATGAGCACTATCAGGATCACCCACCGGGCCTTTACAATCGGAACACTGTACAAAAGGCTGTTGCTCTTTCTGTCGTAATAATAATGACGGAATTGACTTTCCGATATTTTCGCTAAGTTCTCTCCAGGACATGGTCGAAAGGTAGGGAATTTTGGAATAGGAAAGGCCGCTAATCCTTTGATCGGAATTAACGGCCTGTATTTGAGCTTTCACTCGTTAATAACACTCCACCCCAGAGGTCTTTCCCCCCGGAAGGCCCCTGTGAGTGGTGTGTCTGATTAAAGATTAGGCTCCTCCGGAGGTCGATTGACCTACCATAATGCTGGATCCGTAACCGAGGTTTTCGGTCTGATCCTCGTTACTGCAACACGGCAAGCCATTTTCGGTCAACGGCGCGGAGTCAGATTGAACAATGGTCAAAGCCGTTGGAACACGGGTCTCCCATTCTTTCTCAACCGTACCTTCAACTGTCTGGGTTTCATCCGCAATAGACAGGTAAAGGTCGTCGTCGCTCTCCAGTGCCAGGCCGTTGCCCAACCATACCTCTCCGGTCTCCAGGAAGAAGGTTACGGCATCTTCAAAGCCAGGGCGTACAGGTACAACCATACGGGCCATTCCACTTTGCAGGAAGGCCTGGAAGATTGGATCGGTACCGTTGCTTTCCTGGAAGAGGGTCTTCCAGTCGTCCTCATCGGCATAGAAGTACGGATCGAACACATAAGCCATGATCTCCCAGTCGAATGCCTGCTCGAAGAACTTCACAGTGGAAGCATGTCTTGCGAAATAGGCTGTCTGGTAGAACTCGGTAGTCGAACCACCCTTAAAATGATTGATACCTGTCTTTATTTTAAAAGGACGGGCCATCATGCCAATGGCTGCACGCTTCAATTCGCGCTTCTCCAATGCACGGTTCAACAAGGGGTTGAACTCGATCTTGGTGTCATCCGCTTCCGGAACCTCAGGCACGAATGTCGCCAGAAGCGAATCGTTGTACTCCTGTACCCGCGCTTCGTAGGCTTTGATAATCGCGTCGTAGGTTTCAACCTGCCATTGTTGGAATGTCTCCGCCATGAGCTCACAGCGTACTGAAACTGCTATGGTGCCCGAGAGGAAATTGGTGAAGTAGGCGGACATGGACAATTCCTCCGTTTGTGGATTAAGAGGATTACTGTCATGCGCTAGCATTCGCTCTTTTCGCTCCGGCATCATATCACCTATCACGGTAAAGTTCAGGTTTCCAACGGTAACACTGATCCCTTTGCCTGAGTTTCCGTCATTGTCCTGCATACCTGATGCATATGCATTTGCGGCCACAGCCTGATATCCTTCAGGGATTTTTAGGGTCTTGGTCTCCGAATACAACTCATGCCCTTCTTCAGCAGTATTTCTGAAATAAGAGAAAGAGTTATTAATATGAACGGCAAACCTCGGTGGAGCATTTACCTCGGCGCCATAGCGCGAAGCCAGCATTTGATAGTTTTGTCGCTTAATATCTCGTGAATCCTTGATATTTCCGGGAAGCGGTACAGGAGGTTCCGGTAGGATTAGCCCTCCGGGCAATCCGGGAATTTGTTCATTAGGAACAGCCGCCTGGAAGATTGCGTCTCTCAGGAAACGCGCCGGTTCGGGAACATTGAATTCGTACATCAATCGCTTGCCGTAATTCACAAGACGATTGTTGTAGATTTTGTCAACCCATCGATATACGCCCGTAACATGGCTGGTGCCCTCCCGGTTGTCGAAACCGTGCTTGTTGTTCTCTTCGAACTCTCTGAGGATTCTCGAAGTCCGCTTACGGGTAACCTTTTGTACTACGCGTTCCAGGGCTCGGTTAGTCACTTCCTCTGCATAGGTTTGAGCCTCGCTATTGGAGTTAGAAGAAGACGAGGCAGAACCACCGTCAAAGTATCCGGAAGCGAAGAAGCTCACCTTTCCGAAGTTACCGTTCACCCCGGCGGAGGCACCGTAATTTTTGAACTCGTCCTCGTTGAGAATGGTGGAAACTTCAGTGCTTAACTCACTGCGTTCGGAAGTAGTCGTGTCCGTAAGGTTTTCGACTTCACTTTCGTTAGTGGTTTCGGTAGTGTTCTCGCTGCTGATAAGGTTGCGGGTGCTGCGCTCCTTGTATTCCTTGGCCAGGATGTTCTCGATATGAGAAACTTCGCCAGGCACATAGCAGCATACTTCCTGTTCAACACGACGGAAATCGGCCACTCCCATTTTGGAGATGCCGAAGTTCTCAATGATCTCTTTTTCCAGCTGAGCCGTCTTGTTTGTGCCCTGAGCTCCGTAGATCTTACTGTCCAGTGTGAGCGTAGTGCTGGCCAACTCCATCGTATCTCCGTTGTCGAAATCGATAGTCCCCGTAACAGTTACCGAAGTTGATCCCTCCGGCAGTGTAATGGACACCGGAGGTGCCACAATGGCCGTTTTGCCATCGCTCTCGGCTACCAGAAGGTTGGTGAGGTTGGTGATATTTCCACCTCCAAAATTGAGATCAATATCTGAAGCGGTAATAGTCGGGTTTTTATAGCCGGTAGCTACATTCAATGCCAGTTGCACCTTGGTATTGTTGTGAAGGGCAGGCCCTATGCCCAGCGCATAGCTGAAATATGGCAGGTTCACAAGGTCGGCGGTAATGACCGAGCCATTGTATCTAATTGACTTTTTGTTACTCGTCTCCCCTGCGGCAATGCGTTGGTTATACATAGCGGCTTTGGCTTCGATTTCCTCTATGAGGGCATCTTCGTCGGAAATTCCATCGTCCTTTGCATTGGACAGGATCTGCAGTGTAGTCGCATTTACCTTGCCATCCAAATACCCGTCATCGAAGATAGAGGTGGGTGTGTGACTGAATTTAGGCAAAACAAGTCCTGTATAGTAGGTTTCACCTGTAGTACTGTCCACATTTTCGGTAGCATTGGCATAGGCCGTGTCCAAATCGGTACGATAGGTAGCATGCGCTGTTTCATAAGAGGTCTTGTTCTCCGCCTTATTATCAAGGATGGCAGTATGGATCTCGTCCAACGCTCGTTCGTAGATAGCCAATTTGGATACTGCGTCAAAAGCCAGCAGTTTTTCTTCCAGTACTTTGTAGTCTTTAGACTCTGCAGTGCGACTTTGGGTTTCCTGGCGTGTCCAGTTATTACTTACGTTGTCGGGAATTACGACAAAGGCACAGGCCAATCGTGAAAGTTCTGTGTCGTCATTGATTAGCTTATCATTTCCAAGGGAAGAAATATCATTCTTGTCAAGGAAGTTATTCGCTACTATGAGTTGGATAATCGCTTCGCGAACAGCTTTGGACTTCTTGGTGTCAATCTGGTAGATAAGATTGTCCCACAGATTTACCAGTTGTGCGGTGGTAAGACCAATGAGTCCTGTAGTTTTCGTAGCGACTTCCGTAGCGGTAAGTGTCTTCTTGTTTTTCATTAACCATACCGAAAAATCAAACAGCTCCTGGTTCACATTGCGAACCAGTGCCTTGGTGGTAAGGTTATTGAAACTTGCGGTCCTGCCTTCAATATAGGAGCGACGCCCATCCACATCAGTCTCGAGATCGAGCTGATCCAGATAGTGACTGTTGCTTTTCTCATTGGAAGGAAAGAATACGAATCCACGCTCTTTGTCTTTTTCATCGATCGTTTGCGGGTTTCGCAGCGTCACAAACCGAAACAGATCGGTTTTGATTTCGTTTTTACTCATTTCTTTTTCTTTATGTTTATACACATTGTTGTTGGCTCCCAAAGGAGTCCTTCGCTTTTCCAACAGACTTAGCGTAAAAATGCCCCGGATGTCAGGGCCAGAATAGAGTCGCAGTTCAAAAGAAGGAGAACTGCACAATGCTTTTCTAAAAACAGGAATATAGTATCACTATTCCCGATAAAAATGTCGCAAATCTTTACAAATGTTTGATTTTAAATCGTTTTTCGTATATTAGCGACACATTTGCAGGACAAATATAAAACAAATTGCAAATTAAAACAAACAAATGATATAATAATTTGTAAAAAGTTTTAAATTATTTAAAATTTTATCCCCCATGGAAGCAATAGACGAGAAGATAAAGGCAATCATCCATAATTTTGGACTTAATAATTTTTCTTTTTCCAAGCGTATAGGTGTTACCGGTACTACTGTGGACAGCATTGTTAATGGTCGCCCACAATCCGATGGAACCCGTAAGAAAACTAAGCCTGGATACGATGTGCTAACGGCAATTATTAATGAGTTCGAGATCAATCCGGATTATCTCTTTGGAAAGAGTGAGCATATGCTTCGTTCCGAAATTGAACATGCTCCCACATATGCTGGAGTTCCTCAGGTAGTTTCGGTCGATCAACAGGGTGATGAGAATGTGGTATATGTACCCGTCCAGGCACGGGCCGGTTACCTGGATGGCTATGGCGATACCGAATTTATAGAAACGCTTCCTACATTCAGTATGCCTCACCTAACCAATGGGACCTATCGTTGTTTTGAGGTACAGGGAAATTCGATGGTCCGTACCTTTTTTGACGGGGATCTGGTCTTTGGTCGTTATGTGGAGAATTTGAACGATGTTAAAGACGGGAGAGTGTACATTGTGGTGAGCCGGGATAATGGGATAGTGTTGAAGCGTGTTATCAATCGAATCGATGAACGAGGAAAACTTATTCTTAAAAGTGATAACAAAGACGGAAATTATCCGACATATACTATTAATGTAGAAGATATTATGGAGGTTTGGTATGTGACTATGTACGCATCCAAGCAGATGCCTGAACCGGTGGACATCTATCAACGACTGCATGAACTGGAGAGTAAAGTGGTAGACCTGGAAGAGAATCTGCAACGACGATCGCTTAATTAGAATAATTTGAAATTACGGTATGAATTTGGATAATTGATTCAAAATCATTCATATTTGCACCACTATGCACAGAAAATGGTTATACACGCACCCGACAGGACAAGTGAGCCTGTTTTCGAATCGCAAGATGGCAGACATCTTGACGAAAAGGGACGCCGTATAACCTAATGTATATGTAAAAGACTATAAGAAATACACATATTGGTAAGGCGTCCGGGAAATCGGACGCCTTTTTTTTAAATTTTTTTGAATGAGATCATGTAACGAGGGAAGACAGACAAAACGTAGCTTTTGGAGTTTAAGATTCAGATAACCAAAATGTTGCGAACAAGGCCCGGAAATCTGCACAATGCGGATAGGGATCCTATTACTCAAAATCAACATAACTAATTGATAATCAGACAAATAAATTCAAAATTTTATTTGGATTTTTAAAAAAAGACGCCATCTTTGCACCGGCTTTTGGAAATTGGATTCCGAAAGAAAATAAAAACGTAAAACACGAAGTCATGCAAGTAGTAAGAATTGCATTAGTCAGTACAGAAAAGGGATATGATTGTCTCTTTGGAATGAGGCTTCGGATGTCGAAGTAGTTACACAACCTACCCTGATAAATCCGAAGCAGACTCACAAGCTGTTTCGGATTTTTTATATCCGTACACCTCGATCATGAGGTGATGGATTCCCTGAAAAATTCCGTTACGGTACGAACGTAGAATCAGTAATCATTCTGAAAGTAATTTCAGAAAACGCAAACGTAATGGAAACAACAAACATATATCTGTTCAAGGCCCTGGATGCCTATCCGTATAACCTTCAGGAAGCGGTAGAATCCCTGAACTATGCCTTGTCATATGATCCCGAGAATAGCCAGGCACTATATCTCATGGCAAAGATCCATGCATATCAGCTGGAGGACTATGAGACTGCCAAACATTACTTCGAAGCGACAATTGCAAGTAATATGGATCTGGCCAATGTCTATCCGGACTATGCGTACACCCTGGTGTGCAATGAGGATTATGACGAAGCGCAGAAGCTCCTGGATCATGCGATGAAGGTCAAGGCGAGCGACAAGTCTTGGTTGTACTGGACACAGGGGCAACTCCTGGAAGCGCAGGGAAGCTTCAAGAAAGCAGTGAAGACCTTTAGGAAGGCTAAGAAGGCCTCCAGGAATAGCTTCTTTGCGAGCTTCTTTGAAGGTGAAGCCAAACGGGTGGCCGGGAAACTTCCGAAGAAGAAAGCCAGGAAGGCAAAGAACAAAAAGAAAAAGAGTAAGAAAAAAAGAAAGGAGAATAAAAAGAAGAACCGCTCCTAAGCGGGCGGTTCGCCTAAAGTACTGTGGCTCAAAGGCTAGAGCGTCCGGTTGTCGCCCGGAAGGGTATGGGTTCGAGTCCCATCAGTACTGCAAAGCAGGACGGGACGAGAACCTGCCTGCCGCAGGCAGGGTTTACCCTGAGCTTGCCGAAGGGAGTCCCATCAGTACTGCAAAGCCCCCTTAGCTTAAAGGGAAGAGCTGTGGCAAAAGATTTTGATCGTAGCCACGGAGTGATTGGAAGAGGTCGTTAGTTGCGCACTAACTAACGAATAGAGTTTGCAGAAGCACCGAAATCGGCAGGATCGAAAGTAGGGAAGCGCATTTGGAGCCAATCTGTTCGCATAAAGCGGAAGTGCCAGTTCGAATCTGGCAGGGGGCACGACTAAATAACCTCCATGAAGAGATGACT
>CAZTLE010000043.1:0-23890 GCA_964614415.1 uncultured Aureitalea sp.
CTACACCCTTTTGAAGTTTACGAGAGAAGTTAAGACAGGGATATTTGCGATCATTTCGATCGCACTTTTCATCATGGTCTATAATTTTCTGAAGGGCTCAAACATTTTTCAGTCCAGTCGGATGTTCTATGTGATCTATGACAACGTAGAAGGACTGTCCAAGTCGGCCCCGGTGACGATCAATGGTTTGCAGGTAGGGAAAGTACAGAATATCGGATTTGTAGATACCTCCGGAAAGCTGGTGGTTACCTTCACGGTAGACAATGACTTCTCCTTTTCAAAGAACAGCATTGTACAGATATACAGCAGCGGATTCATAGGTGGAAACAACCTAGCAATCATTCCGCAATACGATCCTAACAATGTTGCCAAGCGGGGTGATACCCTTAAGGGAGAGATCGCGCGCGGCATTTTAGATCAGGTGACCGATAAACTCGGTCCGCTGGAGGTCAAGATAGAGACAACACTCTCAAGTCTGGATACGCTACTCAACGGAGTGAATGATGTATTGGATGATAAGACCCGCGGCGAACTCAAACTTACTATTACCAATCTTAGCGCCACGGTGGGCGAGTTTAGAGGGGCTGCCCGTAATATCAACGGACTTCTGTCCGATAACAAGGAAAAGTTCGATCGCACCCTGTCCAATTTGGATACTACTTCTGAAAACTTTGCACGTTTGTCCGATTCCCTCGCACAAGTTGAGGTAGGACAAATGGTGGCCGATCTGGAAAGTGTGCTCAACCGCTTTAATGGAATTGCAACAAGTATTGAAAGCGGAGAAGGAAGTGTTGGTAAACTGCTGAAAGACGAAGAACTATACGATAACCTGGCAGGAGCTTCCAAACAATTGGAAGAATTGCTCCAGGATATGAAGTTGAACCCTAAGAGATACGTCCATTTCTCACTCTTCGGAAAGCGACCCGGGGATTACGAAAAACCTGAAGACCCGGAACAATAATCCATGCAGTATATTCCTAACATACTCTTCTTAGTGGCCCTTGTGCTGGGTGTCGGTTACTTTACCCGTAATATTCGGAAAGTAATTCGGAACATCAAACTGGGCCAACCGGTTGATTCTTCCGATCACAAAAAAGAGCGATGGGGTAATGTGTTCCGAATCGCTTTGGGACAATCCAAGATGGTGGTTCGGCCGGTGTCCGGGTTGATGCACCTCTTTGTGTATGTCGGTTTCGTGATCATCAATATTGAAGTACTTGAAATTATCATAGACGGACTCTTTGGAACACATAGGATACTGTCGTTCCTAGGACCGGTGTACGATGTGCTCATTGGATCTTTTGAAATACTTGCCGTCCTTGTGCTGCTGGGCGTAATCGTTTTTTGGATACGCAGGAATGTACAACGGATCAAGCGGTTCTTATCACCGGAAATGAAAGGATGGCCAAAGAACGACGCCAATTATATCCTGTACTTCGAGGTAGTACTTATGCTCCTGTTCCTTACTATGAACGCTGCCGATCTACGGTTGCAGGAACTGGGCGCCGATCATTACGCACAGGCGGGTTCTTATCCGGTAAGTCAGTATATCTCAGCCTGGTTTGAAGGACTGTCGGAGGGAACGCTGATCGGGATTGAGCGCGCAGCTTGGTGGGCGCATATCATTGGAATTCTGATCTTCCTGAATTATCTCTATTTTTCAAAACACCTGCATATCATACTGGCCTTTCCCAATGTCTACCACGGAAAGATTGAGCCTAAAGGACAATTGAAGAACCTGGAATCGGTAACGAATGAGGTGAAGCTCATGATGGACCCCAATGCCGATCCGTTTGCCGCTCCACCCGAAGGGGCCGAAGCACCTGCCAAGTTCGGTGCCAGTGATGTGACCGATCTCAGCCGGGTACAACTACTAAATGCATATACCTGTACCGAATGTGGACGTTGCACCAGCGAATGTCCCGCCAATCAAACAGGAAAAAAACTTTCTCCCCGAAAAATTATGATGGATACGCGCGACCGATTGGAAGAAATCGGACGTATCATCGATAAAAAAGGTACATTCGAACCGGATGGCAAGCAGTTATTGGATGATTATATTACTCGTGAAGAGCTTTGGGCCTGCACTACCTGCAATGCCTGTACCGAAGCATGTCCCGTGAGTATTGATCCGCTGTCCATCATTATGGATATGCGTCAGTTCCTTGTAATGGAACAATCGGCTGCCCCCAGTGAGTTGAATGTAACAATGACAAACATAGAGAATAACGGTGCGCCATGGCCATTCAATCAAATGGACCGGGCGAACTGGATTAATGAGAACTAATAAACCAGGTATGGAAAATAAGGACGTTGAAAAATTACTAAGTGAAAAGATGGAAGAAGGACAGCATGTGAGTCCTATACTTCCCGAGGGAATCAAGAATTACCTTATAGATATTGACGGAACTATCTGTGATGATATCCCCAATGAGGAGCCGGAGCGTATGGCGACAGCTAAGGTTTATCCGGATGCATTGGAAACCCTTAACCGTTGGTACGATCAGGGTCATATCATTTGTTTCTTTACCTCCCGTACCGAGGATCACAGGGGCGTAACCGAGGCCTGGTTAAACGAACACGGTTTCAAGTACCACTCCATGGTGATGGGCAAACCCAGAGGAGGGAACTATCACTGGATCGACAACCATATGGTGAAAGCCACACGCTTTAAAGGGCGCTTTACCGATCTGGTTGAAAAAATGAAGTCTATCGAAGTATTCAAAGACTAGAACAATGAGCATTGCGGTACCAACAATGGCCGAATACATGGCCCAGGGAAAGCAACCTGAAGTGTTGTTCTGGGTTGGCTGTGCCGGAAGTTTTGACGATCGTGCAAAGAAGATCACCAAAGCATTCGTAAAACTCCTCAGCAATGCAGGAGTTGACTTCGCCGTCCTTGGTACCGAAGAAAGCTGTACAGGCGATCCCGCCAAACGCGCCGGGAACGAATTTCTGTTCCAAATGCAGGCCATGACCAATATTGAGGTTATGAATGCCTATGAGATCAGGAAAATTGTAACTACATGCCCTCATTGCTTTAATACCCTGGCCAATGAATACCCGGGATTGGGAGGGAACTATGAAGTGATGCATCATACACAATTCCTTAAAACACTCCTCAACGAAGGACGACTCAAGGTTGAGGGAGGTAAATTCAAGGGAAAACGCATCACATTCCACGACCCGTGCTATTTGGGAAGAGCCAATGGCGAGTATGAGGCCCCACGTGAACTGCTTCAAAAGTTGGAAGTGGAACTCATTGAGATGAAACGTTGTAAGTCCAGGGGGCTTTGCTGTGGTGCCGGTGGAGCACAAATGTTCAAAGAGCCTGAAAAAGGAGATAAGGACGTGAATGTAGAGCGAACCGAAGAAGCACTGGAAACACAACCTAAAATAATTGCAGCCGGTTGTCCGTTCTGCAATACAATGCTTACCGATGGTGTAAAAGCCAAAGAAAAGGAAAGCGATGTTTCGGTGATGGATATAGCCGAACTGATCGCGAACGCTGAAGATCTGTAGCCATGTTAACACATTTTGAAAACCTACCTGATGATGCCAGAATCTGGATCTATCAGGCCAATAGAAAACTTTCCGAAGATGAAGTAGGGAAGATCGAAACCCAGGCGACTACCTTCCTGGAGCAATGGACCGCACACGGTTCCGACTTGCAAGCCGGGTTTGAAGTTCGGTACAATCGCTTTATCGTAATCGGACTGGACCAGAGTAATGCTTCCGCCTCAGGATGCAGCATAGATGCCTCGGTTCATTTCATTCAATCCCTGGAAAAGCAGTTCGACGTGGACCTCCTGGATAAGATGAACGTTACTTTTTATTCGGGAGAGTACATCGCGCACAAGCCGCTTGCCGAATTCAAGAAAATGGCAAAAGCCAGATCCGTTTCAAAGAACACCGTGGTTTTCAATAACCTCGTGACTACAAAAGCCGAATATTTGGACCACTGGGAAGTCCCTGCGAAGGATAGTTGGCACGGGCGATTTTTAGCATAGTTTTTGTATCTTACCCTATATGATCAAGTTGCTTAAAACCTCACTTTTTTTGCTCGGCAGCTTACCGTTGTTTGCTCAGCAGGTGAATCCCCTTATTGCATTGGATGATCTCGAGAATCAACAAAAATGGGTGGATAGCCTGTACGACTCCATGTCACTCGAAGAAAAAGTCGGACAGCTGTTCATGGTCGACGTATTTTCAAGTGATCCGAAGACCAAGACGGATAAAGTAAAAGATCTGATTGACAATCAACATATTGGAGGTGTCATCTTTTCCAAAGGAGGACCCAAACGACAAGCCAAACTGAACAACGACTTTCAGGAACGGTCCAAAATTCCTTTGCTTATAGCCATGGATGCCGAATGGGGGCTTTCCATGCGGCTTGACTCCACCTATGCCTACCCGTGGAATATGACCCTGGGTGCCATACGGGACGATTCCATAGTGGAACAGGTTGGAAAGCGCATTGGCGAACATTCGAAACGCATGGGCGTTCATATCAATTTTGCTCCGGTCGTGGATATTAATACAAATCCAAAGAACCCCATCATTGGAAATCGTTCTTTTGGAGAGGATCGGGACAACGTCACCAATAAGGCCATGGCCTTTATGAAAGGGATGCAGAGTGCAGGTGTTTTGGCCAATGCCAAACATTTTCCCGGACACGGTGATACCGATCAGGACAGTCATAAAACATTACCCACCATAGGATTTTCCAAAGAGCGGATCGATTCTTTGGAACTCTATCCATACAGGCGTCTCATTTCATCGGGCCTGGCCAGTGTCATGGTGGCCCATCTGAATGTGCCTGCTCTCGAACAAAAGAACGGATATCCGTCCTCTTTGTCGGAAACCATTGTAACCGATATGCTGAAAGGAGAAATGGGTTTCAACGGACTTATCTTTACAGATGCCCTGAATATGAAGGGAGCTTCCAATTTCAGCAAACCGGGCGAGATCGACCTGGCAGCGTTTATCGCCGGAAATGATGTGCTGCTCATTTCGGAAGATATTCCCAAAGCACATCAGCTGATTGTGAACGCATACAATGAAGGCGTCGTAACGGAAGCGCGTTTGGCGCATTCCGTTAAGAAAATACTATTCGCCAAGTATAAAGTGGGACTGCACGAGTATGAACCCGTGGATACTGAAGGCATTATTGCAGATCTCAACGCTCCTGTAGACGATGCGTTGTACGAACTAGCCATGGAGAAAGCCCTCACTGTCCTGAAGAACAGTGATGATATATTACCTATTCGGGATCTTCAAAAGAAACGAATTGCATACGTGAACTTCGGGGATGATTCCGGCAGCTCCTTTCTGAAACAACTTCGTAAGTACACCGATGTTGATTGGGTGCGGGCCAATAGTCTGGACGCCTATGTGCGCAGATTAAAGAAATACGACTATGTGATCATGGGGCTGCACCGATCCAACGACAATCCGTGGAAAAGCTATCAGTTTACTGAAAAAGAACTGGTTTGGGCCTATGAGATCGCCAGAACCAACAAGGTGATCCTCGATGTATTTACCAGGCCTTATGCAATGCTCGATCTGAAGACAACGGCTAATTTTGAAGGGATTGTACTGTCTTATCAAAACAGTCGCATCTCTCAGGAGCTCTCGGCACAACTTATTTTCGGTGCTAGAAAGGCCAACGGACGCTCTCCGGTATCATTGGGTGAAGATTTTCCGGTACATACAGGGTTGAAAACAGATAACCTGCGTCGTTTACAGTACGGAACTCCGGAAAGTGTAGGCTTGAGTAGCCGGGCCCTTAAAAGAGTGGATACACTCGCCAGAACAGGGTTGTGGGCGGAAATGATGCCCGGAGCACAGATCCTGGTAGCCCGCAAGGGAAAAGTGGTATACAGCAAAAACTTTGGGTATCATACCTATGACAAAGAGACCCGGGTACGTGATGACGACATTTACGACGTAGCATCTCTGACAAAGATATTGGCTACCTTACCCATGATCATGGAGCTTTCGGATCGGGGAGTGGTTGATCTGGACACCAAATTGTCGGAAATGCTGCCGGAATACAAACAGTCCAATAAATCGAATATCACGCTCAAGGACATGCTGTCCCATTATGCGCGACTAAGAGCCTGGATCCCGTTTTATTCTGCGACATTGGACACCGTGACAAGTTTACCTTCTGAAAAATACTACGCCAAAGAGAAAAGCAAGGAATTTAGTGTGCAGGTGGCGGATGAATTGTATATCAGGGAGGATATGAAGGACACCATTTTCGATGCTATAAAAGAAAGTGAATTGCGTTCGCGAAAAAACTATAAATACAGTGATCTTCCGTTCTACATTTTGAAGAAGTATCTCGAAGAGTTTTACGGAACGGGCCTTGACAACCTTGTTCAACGTAATCTGTACGAGTCGCTCGGTGCAAATTTCACTACCTATTTACCCCTGGAAAAGTTTGACAAAGAAGATATTGTTCCCACCGAGGAGGACGAGTACTTCCGCATGCAAAAAGTACACGGATATGTGCACGACCAGGGTGCCGCTATGCTAGGTGGGGTGAGTGGTCACGCCGGGCTTTTCAGTAATGCTAATGATGTGGCCAAGATTATGCAAATGTACCTCTGGAAAGGCTTCTACGGCGGCCGACGATACTTCAAACCCGAAGTACTTGACGTCTTCAATACCTGTTATTACTGTGATAATGAGGTAAGGAGGGGAGTAGGTTTTGATAAACCGCAGTTGGGAGATGTAGGTCCTACCTGTGGTTGTGTTTCGATGACCAGTTTTGGGCACAGTGGATTCACGGGAACCTTTACCTGGGCCGATCCCGACGAGGAGATTGTCTATGTGTTCCTTTCCAATCGTACGTATCCCACGGCAGATAATCGTAAATTGATCGCCAGCGACCTGCGAAGTAGAATTCAGGAGGCTATTTACGCGTCCATTATCCGAAAGCCGGTTAAATCTATTGAATTGGAACAGCTTCCCATTGAACAGAAGGACAAAAATAAAACGAGGGAGAAATGAGAATAGGCATTGTATGCTATCCTACCTTTGGAGGTAGTGGTGTAGTCGCCACCGAACTGGGATTGGCGCTCGCTGAACGTGGACATGAGGTTCATTTTATTACGTACAAGCAACCCGTACGGCTCGAATTACTTTCTCACAATATACACTTCCATGAAGTCTCGGTCCCCAAGTATCCTTTATTTCAGTATCAACCCTACGAACTGGCGCTATCCAGTAAGCTGGTGAATATGGTGAAGCTCTACGGCATCGACCTCCTTCACGTACATTATGCTATTCCCCACGCGTATGCCGGGTATATGGCCAAGAAAATGCTGGAAGAGGAGGGGATCTATATTCCGATGGTTACAACACTTCACGGAACCGATATTACACTGGTGGGGAATCATCCGTTCTACAAGCCCGCTGTGACCTTCAGTATCAACAATAGTGATGTGGTAACCTCTGTTTCTCAAAGCCTTAAGGATGATACCTTACGTTTGTTTGATGTAAAGAATGAGATCCATGTGGTTCC
Source organism: uncultured Aureitalea sp. (assembly GCA_964614415.1). Lineage (GTDB taxonomy): Bacteria > Bacteroidota > Bacteroidia > Flavobacteriales > Flavobacteriaceae > CAZTLE01. Next base: position 7,535 of record CAZTLE010000043.1, read on the forward strand.
CAACTTCATCGACGTCGAGAAGTACAATAACACCTTTACCGATTGTCAGCGCGGACTTATGGCCGAAGAACATGAACGCATTATTACGCACATCAGTAACATGCGGAAGGTAAAACGTATTGACGATATTATAGAGGTATTCGACCGGGTACAAAAACAACTGCCGGCCAAGTTGATATTAGTCGGAGAGGGCCCTGAAAAGCAACCGGCAGAAGACCTGTGCATAGAGAAAGGGATTGAGGACAAGGTAATGTTCCTGGGCAATAGTAGCGAGATTGACAAGATTCTGTGCTTTAGTGACCTTTTCCTGCTACCATCCGAAAAAGAGAGCTTTGGTCTGGCCGCCCTAGAAGCAATGGCGAGTGGTGTACCGGTAATATCAAGTAATACCGGCGGACTACCTGAAGTCAATATTGACGGGGAAAGCGGTTATTTGAGCAATGTGGGTGACGTAGATGATATGGCCAACAAAGCCCTTAGCATACTTAAAGAACCCGATACGCTGGCTCGCTTTAAGCGGCAGGCAAAAGATGCGGCTCGTAAGTTTGATATTGCCAATATCGTTCCCCTCTATGAATCGGTGTACGAAGAAGCGACTCGCAAGGTAATGTGATGAGAATTTTAGTTTTAATAGCGTTTTTAGCAATATGTAGCTGTAAAAATGCCCAATCTACAAGGGAAGGCGGAGCAATGACAACGACAGATTTCGAAGAAATACTCTCGGGACATCAGAGCAATATCGATGAACCGTTGGAAGAGATTATTACCTCTCAGGACCGTCTTGCAGAAGTGTTCGTTGCGATCAATAGCACTATCTCTCCTAAGATAGACGTTCCAGCGGTCGATTTTGAGAATGAAATAGTCGTTTTTGTCAATATGGGTTACAAGTCAAGTGGAGGTTATGCTGTTGCGATTAACGCTGTAGAAACGACCTCGGATACCTGTGTTATCAGCGTAAAAGAGACGGCGCCAGGCCCCACGGATAATGTGACTATGGCGATAACCTATCCCTTTACTTTAGTGAAACTCCCAAGGCAGGATGTGCCTATCTCATTTCAAAAGTAAAACCATAAAAAATCCCCGACGATAAGGCCGGGGACATTATATGTTATTTTATGGACGCTAGAATTGATAGCGTACTCCGATTCCAATATCGAAGTCTACATCATCTCTGAAATCTCCAAATCCGATTTCGGGTCGGAAGTCGAGAGATATCAACAGCGGGATATCAAAATTATACTCAATTCCAATGTCACCGGTAGCAAGGAGGAAGGTTTCGTCGCTTGGAGCACCCGGAACGTTGTCAAAATTGATCTGACCTACACCACCACCGGCACCGACGTACCAGTTAAAGTTCCCATCAAGGACCCATAGCCATTGGAAAAGACCGACAATCTTAAAGGAATCTGCTCCTTCGTTGTCATGCCAGCTAAGACCGAACTCGAGACGATTGTTTTCCGAAAGTCCTCGTTGATAGTTGATTTCGGTTCCAAAACCATTGTTGTCACCAAGACGAAGCCCTATGGCGTTTTTGGAAATTTGTTGCGAATTAGCCTCAAAAGAAAAGGCGGCTAATGCAATTAAGATCAAAATGTACTTCTTCATAGTTTGAGTGTTATGTTATCTGTGTTAAACGATTCAAAGTTCGAACTATTGTTCCGTTTTACCAACAGTTTTTGTTGATAACGCCCTGTATTTATTGTAAATATTAGCCAAAACGTCTTATCGGTTTTTTACCTTTACCTACATGAGTTTGCAACAGGGCATACGGGCACTGCGTGATCGTTTGGACGGCGATATCTATACGGATTCCCTGCATACCCGGGCCTATGCGACAGATGCCTCAGTATATCGTAAAATACCTTTGGCCGTTGCCTATCCCAAAACTGAAGACGACATAATTAGCGTTGTACAATTTGCCGCAAACCACAAGCTTTCTGTTGTACCGCGTACTGCCGGAACTTCGCTGGCCGGTCAATGTGTGGGTGAAGGTATTATTCTGGATGTTTCGCGCCATCTCAATGCAATTGTCCATCTCGATACGGAGGCCCGGACGGTAACCGTACAGCCCGGGGTGATTCGGGATGAGCTCAACCGATTCCTGGAACCACACGGTTTGTTCTTCGGTCCGAATACCTCTACCTCCAGTCGATGTATGATTGGGGGTATGGTCGGGAATAACTCCAGCGGAACTACCTCCATTCGATACGGAGTAACGAGGGATAAAGTGTTGAAGATCAAAGCGGTCCTTTCCAATGGTGAAGCAACCGAATTCAAATCTCTCACTCAGGAAGCTTTTGACAGTAAGGCACAGTTAAACGGACTGGAGGGAAAGATTTACGCTACCATCCGGAAAGAACTTGGTGATGCCGAAGTCCAGCAAGCCATACGCGCCGAATTTCCAAGACCGGAGATCCATCGCAGGAATACAGGTTATGCGCTGGACAGCCTGCTTGAGACTAACTATTTTACGGAGGCTTCCGATACGCCAATCAATTTGTGTGGTCTATTAACCGGCAGTGAAGGTACCCTGGCCATTTCAACTGAAATAACACTGCAACTCGATACGATTCCTCCGGTGTTTTCAGCCATGGTGGTAACCCATTACCAGAGTCTTGAAAACTGCCTGAATGATGTCATTGTAGCCATGCGCCATAAGCTGTATGCTTGCGAAATGATGGATAAGGTGATACTCGATTGTACGCGCAACAACAAAAAGTACGACGCATACCGATCCTTTGTTAAGGGGGACCCGGCAGCTATGTTGTTGTTGGAGCTTCGAGCTGAGAACAAGGAAAATCTCCAGGCTCAGGTGGAAGCGCTTTTAACCGATCTGGAAGCGTCCGGACTGAGCTACCACAGACCTGTTCTCATGGGAGAAGAGATTGAAAAAGCTATGGAGCTGCGCAAAGCAGGGCTCGGACTTCTGGGGAATATGGTGGGTGACCGGAAGGCTGTCGCCTGTATTGAAGATACTGCAGTGGCGCTGGAAGATCTACCCGAATTTATCGGAGAATTCACGAAACTTATGGAAACATACGGCCAGCAGGCTGTTTATTATGCCCATGCAGGGGCCGGAGAATTGCATTTGCGACCTATTCTCAACCTAAAACAAACGGAGGATGTAGCTTTTTTCAGAAAGATCACGACCCAGGTTGCGGCGCTTACGAAAAGATACCGGGGTTCGTTTTCCGGAGAGCACGGAGACGGAATAGTGCGCTCGGAGTTCATCCCTTTTATGATCGGAGAAGCCAATTATAGCGTACTTAGAAAGATCAAAGTAGCCTTTGATCCCGATGGAATTCTTAACCCGGGAAAGATTGTAGATCCATGGAAAATGGACACATCATTGCGTTATGAGGTAGATCGGGAAGAGCCCGATATCAATACATTATTGGACTTTGGCGATTCACAGGGCATTTTGCGACTCGCCGAGAATTGCAATGGGAGCGGTGACTGCAGGAAACCACACACGGCTAAAGGCACCATGTGTCCCAGCTATCATGCAACACGCAACGAAAAGGATACCACCCGGGCCAGAGCCAACGTTCTGAGGGAGGTCCTGACGGAAAGTGGGTCTTTACAAGGTTTTCAAAGCTCCGATCTCAAGGAAGTGATGAACCTATGTTTAAGTTGTAAGGCTTGTGCAAGCGAATGCCCTAGTAATGTAGACATCGCCACAGCCAAGGCCGAATTCCTTTATCAGTATCAAAAAGTACACGGTACGAGCCGGGCCGATAGGCTCTTTGCCAAAAGCACCAGCCTGAACAGGAAGATGTCGCGCTTTCCGCGATTCATGAATCTGATCAATAACGGTTGGCTCACTTCGGGATTGGTGAAGCGGATGGCTGGCGTTGCGGCTGCCAGGCAAATTCCTAAATTATCACAAACTACGTTTCAGGCGTATTATGAACGTCATTCAGGAAATGAGGTTCATTCGAACAGGAAGGTGGTCCTTTTTGTGGATGAATTCAGTAATTACCTGGATGCGGATATAGCTATTGACTGTTTTGAGTTGCTAGTCGCCCTTGGTTATTCGGTAACCGCAGTAAGTCATTTGGATAGCGGGAGAGCCCTTATTTCCAAAGGTTTTTTGAAAGAGGCTAAGGAGCAGGCAACGCGAAATGTAGCTGAACTTTCCAACATGATCTCTTCGGAATGCCCTTTGCTAGGTATAGAACCATCCGCCGTGTTGTCTTTTCGCGACGAGTACATTCGGCTCGTGGAGGACGTCGCAAGTGCCAAAAAGATTGCCGGGAATGCCTTCCTGATTGAAGAATTCCTGGCTTCGGAAATGGAGAAGGGGTACATACATGCCGATCAATTCACTTCAGAAGCAAAGACATTAAAGATTCATGTACACTGCCATCAGAAGGCGTTAAGCAATCAGAAAGTGACCTTCGATATCCTGAATCTCCCTGAGAACTACAGTCCTACCCTTATTCCTTCCGGATGCTGTGGTATGGCTGGTAGCTTCGGGTATGAGAAGGAACACTACGGGCTTAGTATGGATATCGGTAACCTGACGCTGTTCCCCGCAGTTCGAAAAGCTTCAGATGAGGTGATCATCGTGGCCAACGGCACCAGTTGCAGACATCAAATCACTGATGGTACGAAACGGCATGCGAAGCATCCGGTAAGTGTACTTAGAGCGGCCCTGCTTAATTCCCGATAAAAAACGAATCTATGGTTTGTGCCGACGTGGATGAGCCTTCGGTAGGTATTCCCGGATCAATACCCGTCCCGCTAAGATCTTCCAGCATATATTCGAACTGAACATCCGAAAATACAAGCCCCGTGTCCTTTACGTAGTAGTTGGTAATTACAAGCACATCCTGGGAAAGTAAAATAGGGAAGGGGATCACAATACCCCCAATTTCTATTTGGGCCGTAACGGCCAGATTCACAATGATCTTGCTGGTAAGGACATCTTCAAAGTTCTGACCTTCCAGCGTGAACGAAGCCAGCTTTTCACCTTGTTCAGAAACAACTGTATAATCGATCAAAACAGGAATCGTACTGATCACTTCGTTGAGTTCGCCGGTTACGGTAGCCAGAATGTCCCCGGTGTTTGCAGATGAATCGTATAAAGCCACGTTTTCCAATGGAATAATAACGGTCGGGAATCCGTCGATCACCGGAGAAGTGAGTTCACCGTTCAGGATCAACTCCGTATCTGTGGTACGCGCTGCGCTTTGAGAGAACAGGTTGGTCATGAAGGCTACGGCCGGCTCAAGGGCGTCCATATTTGTGAAAGTCTCACCGTCAATGACAGTTGTACCCGTTACATAGAGCGAATCGCGGGAGGCACCCTGATCGGATGTATTGTTATACGTCCACCAGGAATCAGCGTTCAGGGGAAAGTAGTCGATTACTTCAACCGGGTCGCCGTTGCCGTCATTATTTCCGTCACCGGACTGATCGTCTGTCGTTTGGGAATCATCGCTCGTAGAACATGCCGCCAGCAGCACTGCGGCGAAAAGCCACAATAGGTAGGTTCTCTTTTTCATGGGATTTGGTTTTTCCAAAGATATGAAAAAGCTGTTGGCTATAATTTCTGGAAAGCCGAAATAAGGCCTGGAATGGAGTCTTCGTCTTCGAGCGCCTCTTTTTCCAGTTTGTATTCGAACTTATTGGAGGAGTGGTAGAAAAGGTGCCAGCGTTCGTTATTGTACTCCAGTGCGGTTAGGTTTTCCACCCAATCACCACTGTTCAAATAAATACAACTTCCCTTGTCGTTCTTCACTTTTCGGATAGCGGGCTGGTGTATATGTCCGCAAATTACATAGTCAAACTTGTTATCGATCGCCAGATCGGTAGCTGTTTGCTCGAAGTTATTGATGAACTTCACCGCCTGTTTTACACTATTCTTGATCTTTTTGGAGAGTGAATACTTCTCCCGTCCCAATCGTATCAGACAAGCATTAATGAGGCGATTTAAGACTATGAGAAGATCATACCCCCAGCCCCCCAGTTTTGCGATCCATTTGGCATGCTGAATAGAAGCATCGAAGACATCTCCGTGAAAAAACCAGGCTTTCTTTCCATCCAGATCGAGCACCAGTTTATCGAGGATATAGATGTTTCCCATTTTGGTATCGCTAAACCTACGCAGCTTTTCATCGTGGTTGCCCGTAATGTAATACACTTTGGTCCCCTTGGTGGCGAGAGAAATTATCTTCTTGATGACAAGTAAGTGGGACTTCGGGAAATAGCGTTTCCGAAATTGCCATATATCGAAAATGTCCCCGTTAAGGATCAATTTTCCGGGGCGAACGGAATTCAGATAATTCAATACCTCTTTGGCGTGACACCCGTACGTACCTAAATGGATGTCCGAGAGCACGACTAATTCAACTTTTCGTTTCAAATGGCAAGATTTGAATACAAAGAACCAAAAAAGGGGAGGCAAGCGTTTTATCCGAAGGTTATATTTAGATACAAAAAAGGTTATCCCGGTTAGGAGAATGTTTCTATAGTATTAAGGGGTTGCATTATTTTTAATATTGGATTGGAACATTTACATTTGTTGAAAACCACATTATGGCCGGAAATTCCTTCGGAACACTATTCAAACTTACTACTTTCGGTGAATCTCACGGTACGGCCATAGGAGGCATTCTGGAGGGTTGCCCTGCAGGTTTGGCTCTTGATATGAAGGCCATAGAACGCGAAATGCAACGGCGTAAGCCAGGCCAGTCTGCCATTACTACCCAACGTAAGGAAGAAGATACGGTCGAGTTTCTGTCGGGTGTTTTTGAAGGCACTACAACCGGTACTCCGATCGGATTTGTTATTCGGAATACAGATCAAAAATCCCGCGACTACTCGCATATCAAAGATACCTATCGCCCGTCCCATGCCGATTATACCTACGACGAGAAATACGGTATCCGCGATTACCGCGGAGGTGGGCGGTCCTCAGCTCGCGAAACCGCATGCCGCGTGGTTGCAGGGGCTATTGCCAAGCAGTTGCTCAAAGGAATTGAAGTAACGGCTTATGTGTCGTCTGTTGGGGAGCTGGAACTCGATACCCATTATTCGAAACTCAATTTTGCCGAAATAGAAAACAACTCGGTACGCACTGCCGATGCCAACATGGCTGCTCAAATGGAGGCGTACATCAAAGATATTCGGAAACAGGGCGATACCGTTGGAGGTACCGTGACCTGTGTTATTTCGAACGTTCCCAAAGGACTGGGAGAACCCGTCTTCGATAAGCTGCATGCCCAGCTGGGAAAAGCAATGCTCTCTATTAATGCCGTGAAAGGATTTGAGTATGGTAGCGGTTTTGCAGGTACCCGAATGAAGGGAAGTGATCATAACGATCTGTTCAATGCCGATGGCAGCACCAGAACCAACAACAGCGGTGGGGTGCAAGGAGGGATAAGTAATGGTGAGGACATCTATTTCAACGTGGCGTTTAAGCCCGTTGCGACCCTTATGAAGGTCCAGGAGACGATAGACAATGAAGGCAAGGTGATCGAAATGCACGGTAAGGGACGTCACGATCCCTGCGTAGTGCCAAGGGCCGTACCGATTGTAGAGGCTATGGCCGCTCTGGTGATAGCCGACTTTTGGTTGTTGAATAAAGTTTCTAAATTGTAACCGACATACAACATTTATGAGAAAACTCGCATTACACTGGAAGATATTGATCGGAATGCTTCTGGGAATACTGTTCGGCTTTGCCATGACCGGTGTTTCCTGGGGCCCGGGATTTGTTAACGATTGGATAGGTCCGCTGGGGAGCATCTTTGTGAACCTTCTGAAACTGATCGCCATTCCGTTGATCCTGGCCTCGCTCATCAAAGGTATTTCGGACCTGAAGGATATTTCCAAGTTTGCTAATATCGGAATTCGAACCATCGGTATCTATGTGGTAACTACGGTGATTGCGATAAGTGTAGGGCTTTTGTTGGTAAACGTTGTGGCTCCGGGTAATGGAGTTTCCGAAGAAACCATTGCAAAGCTAACGGAAACCTATGCAACCGACGCCGGTGTTACCTCCAAACTGGAGGAAGCCACAAACCAAAAAGAAAGTGGACCGTTACAGTTTCTCGTAGATATGGTGCCGGACAATGCCTTTAGTGCACTGTCTGACAATCGCCGAATGCTGCAGGTAATCGTTTTTGCGATGTTCCTGGGAATTAGCATGCTACTCATAGGTGAGAAGGCGGCCAAACCACTGAAGGACTTTTTTGATTCGGTGAATGACGTGGTCCTCAAAATGGTGGACCTCATTATGCTTACGGCTCCAGTGGCTGTATTTGCGCTTTTGGCCAATGTTGTAGTGTCTTCCGGAGATCCCGATCTGTTGTATGCACTTCTCAAATACTCGGCAACGGTAGTTGGAGGTTTGATCATTATGATTATGATCTATACGCTCATCATCAGTGTGTACACCCGAAAGAACCCATTCTGGTTCCTTAAGAATATTAGTCCGGCGCAATTACTGGCCTTCTCCACAAGTTCCAGTGCGGCCACCTTACCGGTGACGATGGAGCGGGTAGAAGAACACATTGGGGTTGATAAGGAGGTTTCCAGTTTTGTACTTCCTGTAGGTGCTACTATCAACATGGACGGTACCAGTTTGTACCAGGGAGTCGCTGCAGTATTCATTGCTCAGGCGCTGGCTCATGATCTGGCTTTTGCCGATCAGCTTACCATTGTATTAACGGCCTTATTGGCATCGATTGGATCGGCTGCGGTTCCGGGTGCCGGGATGGTGATGCTGGTGATCGTGTTGGAATCTATTGGTTTCCCGGCAGAAAAGCTGGCCATTGGTTTGGCACTGATCTTTGCTGTTGATCGACCGCTTGATATGTGTAGAACGGTAGTGAATGTAACGGGTGACGCTACGGTATCGATGATCGTAGCCAAGTCGGTAGGTAAGCTAAGCAAGCCACATCCCAAGGAATGGGACGATCATTATGAGGAAGTCAAGTAGATTCTGATCCTCCGAGGATTCGGACAACCTTTGCTACATTTTTACTTTCAAACCAGCGGGTGATCTTTACGACCCAGCGCAGGAGTCGGCTCTTTATATTAGCTATGCGCGCACCTATAGATGCTATAACCGTATCGCGCTCCTGTAAGGATTGTTCTTTGTTCGCCGAGGCGTGGTACTCATTGGCAAAAATCCAGGCTTCATCGCGTGCAATTTCAATACTGAAGGAAGCAATGAGATCCTCTTTTCCCTTCATGATCTTATCGAGCAGTGAGAACAGGGGAGACACACGTCCGATCTTCTTTTGCACCCCATCGGCCATATCCGATAGTATCGCATTGATCTTATTGAAATCGTCATGAATTGGTTCTAAGGGTTCGTCGGCCCTCATAGTTTCCGAAACAGCAATTCCCAAATCCAGATTGATATGAGCGTTGATCCCTAACAATAGATGTTGCAGAATAAGCAGTTTTTGATTGTCGGCCGCCTTAAAGGCCGTCTCCCAACTTTTTGTGGGCGTTCCACCTGATTTGTAAGCATCATAGGCAGCAATGTATCGGTTCGCAAATATCACATCCAACCGTTCCATACGCGCATTATCATCGAACTCCTGGTTTTGGATACCCTGTTTAATTCGCTCTGTTACCTGTTTGTAGAGCGTAGGGAAGAACGCCATATTGCTTGCTGCTTCCACTTCCGAAGCAATGATCTCCCCTAGAATTTGGATGACTTCGTCGATGGAGGTGGCTTGTCTCATAGGCAGTTGGAATTAAAAAAAGGGGAGCAACGATATTAGCTTATCTAAATGTAATTTATTTTCAACAAAAAGTAGTACTTTAAGTAATTATAGTACGATTACTCTTTAGCTAAAACTTTACGCAAGATGCCAGGAAAACTCTCATTCTTTTTCGCCTTTTTGTCCATACATATTGCAGCATCTCAGAACAACTTTCAAGATATTTTCAATGACACTACACGACCGCTTAACGAGAATATTCGTATCGATTTCTCAGATGATCTGGGTAATTCCGGACATTTGCCGATTTCCATAATCAAAGGAAAAAACGAGGGTCCTGTTTTTACCATAGTGGCAGGTGTTCACGGCTTTGAGTATCCACCGATTGTGGCGACACAAGAGATATTGAAGGAGATCGAAGCGGACAGGTTGCGTGGAACATTAGTGATTATCCCAATAGCTAATTTGGGCTCCTTTTACACACGCACACCGTTTATCAATCCGCAGGACGGACGCAATCTGAATGGGGCATTTCCTGGAGATGCGACTGGAACGATAACTCAGAAATTGGCTCATTTCATAACTGAAAATGTTATTCCGGTAAGTGATGTTTTCGTGGATGTACATGGTGGAGATGCGTGTGAGGACCTCATACCCTTTGTATGTTATTACAATAATGAGAAGAAACCTGAGCAGACGGCCTTGGCAAGGAAGCTATCTGAATCCAGCGGATTTGAATATGTCGTTTCATATCCGTATACGATCTCGGATGATGAACCTGCAAAGTACACCTTTAAGCAAGCCGTTCAGGATGGGAAAACCGGCTTAAGTATTGAATGCGGCAGACTTGGAAACGTGGAGAAAGAAGCCGTGAGTCTTATAAAAAAGGGGGTTTACAACATGCTTGAAGAATTGAAGATGTACAATAATGGTAGTGCAAGTGACACTGACATTATCAGACTCCATCAGCAAGTGTATATCAGGTCCAACGAGAAAGGAATTTTTTACAGTGAGTTTAAGGCCGGGGACTCGGTTAAAAAGGATGAAGTAGTGGGTTACACTACGGACGAGTTCGGGAATGTTCTTGCTGAATACAAGGCTCCCAAATCAGGAATTGTTTTGTATATGCTTGCGACACCTCCCATTAACAAAGGAGATACTGTTATGTGTATCAGTTCTCGAGTAGCCGCGAATTAGCAACTTTATCAAAACCCACAGCGCAATAAAAAAGCCCCGGGTTGTAGAACCGGAGCTTATGATAGTTTGAAATCTTTAAGGTTCTTATCTTCGAGATATGTAGGCATTCAATTCTTCCACTGAAGCTTCCCATTCAAACACCTGTGATACCTTGAAGTAGTTCCCGGTATCGTACGTATAATCATAGGCAAACTTAGCGAACGTCAGTTTGGTTTCTTCCCATTCCATGAGTCCGGCCAGGTCCCGTACCTGATCGGCAAACAGGCAATTGGCTGCGACAATTTGTTTTGCAAGGCTTAAGCGGGTTTCGTCCCAGTCCTTTGCCGCGATCGTGCGCTTCGCCTCATAGAAATCAGCTTCATCCATAGGCCACGGGCATCCTATAGGTCCTCCGTAGCCGGCCATAACATAGTGATCACCGGTTGTAGTGACCGTAGTGGTCTCTTCATATATAACGGCATCGGTATTGTCATTAATATTCACATCTACACTCATTCCCACACCGTTTACATTGACGTCCATACTGATGTTATCACCGGTTTCCTGAACGACGGTAGTAGAAGTGGTTTGTGTATACACGGGTTCGGTCACCACGACAACCGAGCGCTGATTGGGTGCCGGTTCAAACACATCCGGTAGTGGAACTACCGAAAATCCGCGCATCTTGTACTTCCCTTTTTTCTCAATAATTCGAAAGGTAACTTCACTGGATTGCTCGGGTAAATACACGGTTTTCTCCAGGGTTCCTTTGGAGGCATCCTCAAAAACGACCTTGGCTTTGTAGATGGGAGTATTCAAGCCGGAAACCAATACATTAGCCTCCGGAGCTTCATGTTGCTGGATGCTGTTGAGGAATAATGTAAATCGGGAACCGTCTTCGGTAAAGACAATAAGGTTGTAGGTTTGCTGTGCTTGCAGACCAACGGTCGCAATTAGCATGAGCAGTAGGGTAATGGTTCTCATAATCGAATGTTTAGTTGTTCAATGATGCCGGTAATTTCAAGAATAATGCCAAAGATATGTTAATACGTTTAGCCCTGCTTCTGAATTTCTACCGAGTGTGGGTATGGAATTTCGATACCGGCAGCATCCAGCGCCACTTTGGCTCTTTCCAGAGTGTCAAAATATACGGCCCAGTAGTCTTCGGCTTTCACGGATGGGCGCACGGCAAAATCGACCGAACTTTCGCCCAGTGCACTTACTTCGACCATAGGGGCCGGGTCACTCAAAACTTTTTCTTGCGAGGTGAGTACCTCCATTAGTACCTGTTTGGTCTGTTTGATATCGGCATCGTAAGACACCCCTATCACATGGAAAATAGTGAGAATACCTTCGGCGGAATAGTTCGTGATATTCCCGTTAGAAAGGGAGCCGTTGGGAATAATCACCCGTTTATTTTGGGGGGAAGTGAGTACGGTAGTGAAAATTTGGATTTCTTTTACCACTCCGAGTTCTCCCTGGGCTTCGATAAGATCACCTACTTTGAAGGGTCTGAAGAGCATAATGAGCACACCGCCGGCAAAATTGGACAATGATCCCTGCAACGCCAGACCTACCGCTAAACCGGCAGCACCCAGTACAGCTACGAAGGATGTAGATTCTATGCCTAATTGACCGAGCACGGCGATGAACAACATCACACGAAATATCCATCCGATCAAATTGGTGAGAAATTTCTGAAGTGTATCATCAACGCCTCGTTTCCTGAGGGCTTTACGCATAAGCTTCATAAGGATCCTGATGATCCAAAGTCCGACTATGAGTAATAGAATGGCACCAATAATTTTGGGCCCATAGTCGATAACCAATTCTTTTGCTTTTTCAATGTACGCCGATGTGTCTTGCATAATGTGATTTTTTTTCAAAGGTAGAAAAGTTTTACATCGACTTGCCTTTTAATTGAAAACCATAACGATTCCGAAACAAATTCGACCGGCAACATTGCATGTTCAGGCCGAATCTCGTAACAAGCAATACGTCTCAAATCTATATAAACATGAACATTTGGGACTGGCTATAGATTTTCGTTACGATCTTCACACTCTCCAGTTCAAGTTTCACACTTCCCGCCATTTTTTCTATGAAATTCTTCGCTTTGATAGCCACATTATTCCTGGTAGTTCCGGGAATTCATGCACAAGTAGGAATCAATACAACCAGTCCCAGCAGTGCATCGGTATTGGACATACACAGTTCTTCCGACAATCTCACTTATGGAGGAATGCTTCCGCCCAGGGTTACCCTTGCACAGCGCAATTCGATGTCACCAACCACGGCGGATGATGGTATGATCATCTTCCTGACGGATCCCATTGCCCGTTGCCTACAGGTATGGGATGGACAGCGCATGACCTGGAACGACATTTATTGCATGCCATATGCCGGACCAGCCCCCTGGATCAATGAAATTCACTATGAGAACGTAGGGGCGGACGTTGATGAAGGCATAGAGATTGCCGGACCCTCGGGACTGAATCTGGATGAATTCCGACTGGTTGCTTATAACGGAAGCGGAGGGACCTTCTACGATGTGGTGGTACTATCGGGCGTTATTGATAACGAATCAAATGGCTACGGAGCCCTTTGGTTTGATCTGGAGAACCTTCAGAACGGAACACCCGACGGAATTGCCCTGGTGCAGATATCCACCGGGGAGGTGATCCAGTTCTTGAGTTATGAAGGCAGCTTCAACGCGACCAATGGGGATGCGATAGGAATGGCATCCCAGGACATAGGTGTAAGCGAGGGCTTGTCATCGCCTGCAGATCATTCCCTTCAATTGTCAGGAAACGGCAATGTATACTCCGATTTTACATGGAACGGACCTGCCCTTCATTCCCGGGGTGATTTAAACGCCGGGCAAACAATTAATTGAGACCTTAAATTGGTATTTTTGCAAGACTTTTTTGTTACGTCAGAATTAGTATCTTTAAAATACCTTTTTAAATTTCGATCAATGAACGTTTGCTTTATTATGTACCCCTGGCAGGAGATGAATCCGGAAGACGATTCCACCCTTGCCATGATTCATGAATTTGTAAAACGAGGCCATGGAATGGCAATTACAACACCGGCCAATTTGACTATTCGCGACAGTGTTGCTTATGCGTTCTGTCGTTGTGTAAAACGGCAGGATAAGATCTCTAATTCGTTGAAGTCTTTTCATTCGAAAGCCGAGTTTTACGACGAAATGCTACCCCTTGCAGGATTTGACGTAATTGTACTGCGTAGCAATCCGCCACTGGATATGATCATGCTGAACTTCCTGGATTCCGTAAAGGATGATGTCTTTATCATGAATGATCTGGACGGCATCCGAAGAGCAAATAACAAGTTGTATACGGCCGTTTTCGAGGATGACAAGAACGAGATTATACCGCGCACCCATGTCACAAAGAACAAAGACTATCTGAAGAAGACGATCAAAGAGGGGCCCGAACGTATGATACTCAAACCGCTGAATGGCTTTGGGGGCTCCGGAGTGATCCTTATTGAGAAAAGCGCCATGAAGAGCATCAATTCCTTACTGGACTTTTATATAGACAACAAGGATGGAACCAGCAACTATGTGATCCTGCAGGATTATATTGAGGGTGCGGATCAGGGTGATGTGCGGATTCTGTTGCTCAATGGTCAGCCTATTGGAGCCATGAGGCGTGTTCCGGGGGCCGAGGATCACCGTTCGAATGTACACGCCGGTGGAACAGTTCAAAAGCATAGCCTTACTGCAGTCGAAAAGGAACTCTGCAGAAAAATAGGACCTAAACTGGTTAAGGACGGGCTATATTTTGTGGGAATCGACGTGATCAACGGGAAGCTGGTCGAGGTGAATGTAATGTCTCCTGGTGGTATTACCTATATGAATCGGGTATATAAAACCAAGGTACAGGAAAAGGTGATCGACTTTGTTGAGGACAAGGTTTTGGAGCGTGTAAGCGCCTTCGAAAGACGGCAAAAGCTGCGTAAACATGTTGATGAAGCCTGATTGGAATTACGAATGTCGAATTACGAATGAAGAATGATGAATTTCGAATGTCGATATCCTCACACCTACCTGCGGCAGGCAGGCCTCATACCTCATACCTAATTCCTAGTACCTAAAGATGCAACGACTTTCCGTCCCCCAAATAATAGATCAGATCGAGAACGGTAATTGCTTCGAAGCCGTTTCTCAGGATTACTCATTTACGATAAAGATTGAAGATTACGTTCCGTATTTATGTGGTGCGGTGCACGACGGACATCAATTCCGAAGGGAACTTTGGGACAATTGTCTGCACACGGAGTACGATCGATGGTATGAAGAAGATCCTTGTACCAAAGAGTTCGTCAAGACAAATCCAATAGTTATCGCCGGTTGCGATAGCCGGTTTGAGTACGATCTCAACAGGGATCCGGATAATGCCATTTACACCGATGCCTGGGGCAAACAGCTGTGGAAAGAACCGCTTTCTGCCGAAATGCATGAAAAGAGCCTTGCCAAACACAATGCGTTTTACGATGTCGTCCAGGCACTTGTTCAAAAGCTGGAATCCATGTTTGGCGCTGTCGTGGTATACGATATGCACTCGTATAACTGGCGTCGCTGGGATCGGGAGGTACCGGTAATTAACCTGGGAACTTCGAATATCGATAATGAACGCTTTGGAGAATCCGTAGAATCATGGAGACAATCACTGTCCGAATTGATACTTCCGGGTGGTATTGAATCGACCTCACATATCAATGATACCTTTCAGGGAAATGGTTATTTCCTGAAATTCATTACGAAAAACTTCAAAAATACCTTAGTTTTGGCAACTGAATTCAAGAAGATCTATTGCCATGAGATAGATCAGGTGCTTTTTCCCGATGTAATTTCCGCCATTGAATTGCAATTGAGGGATAGATTGAAGGCCCATGCCAGCGCCTTTTATGAAGCACACAAAATGTGAGAATGACATATCCCGAAGCGATTATAGAAACCCACCCCAATTTGTTTAAGATTGATTACAATCTGAATAAACTGGTTCAAAAGATTGAGCTTCTCAATTATATTAACCCAATCAATATTGAGCTGGAAAAGCGGAATTTCTTTGCTTCAAAGTATAACGTAAGTCCGAAATTCAGATACCGTAAGGTTGATTTTGATGCTCATAAGCTACAGCAGGAGCTTTTTTCACAGGATATAGATTCCATTAAAGACGACAACTCCCGTGAGTTCTATCGGGATCTTATTTATGACTATTCAGGTCTTATTGAATGCATCACGGCCATAGGGCAGGGGAGGCGCTTTTATTTTAATTCACTAAAATCTTTTGGAACTCCTACCGATAAGGATGTGCAAAATGCGAAGTTCATTCTTCATTTTGCGGATGAGGAATACGATCAGGAAATGTTCCCTGTGTTTAGCGCTGATGAGGCGGCCGACTATTTCAGAGAATTCGTCAAGAAATACGATTTCGAATTCAAGATCAAGTTCTCTAACAAGATT
>CAZTLE010000044.1:0-23735 GCA_964614415.1 uncultured Aureitalea sp.
TAGACACCGCAAGCGATACGGATCATACCATAAAGTTTAAATATTCTGCCAATTCCCAGAATGATGATGCCGTACGGTTGTATACCGTTAATTATCCTTCCGGCGGTTATGAAAAGCCGCAATTGTACTTCGCCGGATTCTATGGGGACAACGAGCTTTACAAGACCGTGACCAGTGATGAGAACTGGCAGCCGAACCAACAGTATGTCAACGATCACACCACCGAAGAGTACACCGACAAAGACGGACGCGTGGTTTTGAAGCGCGGTTTTAATAAAGGCAAATGGCACGACACTTATTATGTATACGATGATTTCGGGAACCTGATTTTCGTAATTCCTCCCGAGGCAAATACCTACCCGATTACCCAACAATCCTGGATTGGTGAAAGCTTCACCTTTGAGGATATTGAAGGTTTAATATCCGACAGCGACTTTGACTATAATGAGATCAGTTTTTATTTCTCTCCTCAGGGTACTTTGGAGATTGCAGTTATCGTTGAAGCAGAGGAGATAGAGTTTGAAAGTGGAGTGATCCTGAATTTACAAGGGACTATCCCTAACCTGCCGGATATGCAAATCGGGGACTTGCAGTTTGACGGAAGTTCTAGCGGAGGGTTTATGTACATTGAAGATGGCAATTTAAAGATCAACTCCTCCGGAGATATCGGGTATGACTATTTTGAAATAGACTTTACAATAAACTTGCAGGACCATCAAAATAACTTTCAATTGCCGCCTTTGGATAGCGAGCAACTGGATAAATTATGCTATCAGTATAGATATGATTACCGCAACCGGCTGGTGGAGAAAAAGATACCCGGCAAAGGCTGGGAGTACATAGTCTATGACCGCTTAGATCGTCCTGTCCTTAGCCAGGACGCCAATCTGAGAAGTAGCAGTGTTTGGCTCTTTACCAAGCACGATGCTTTTGGAAGAATAATTTATACCGGCAAGCACAAGTTTGCGGGAACCAGTAATGGAGGGGGTCTTACCAATGAGAATACAAGACCGGAGTTGCAGGCGATATTAGATAGTCAGAATGAATTTTATGAAACACGAGTGACGGATCCGGAAACCATAGCCGGGACAACATTGGAATACAGTAATGTAGCCTACCCCAGTACCGGGATTATCGAGTTGCTTACCGTAAACTACTACGATTCCTACCCTGAGGATCTCACGGATGTGTTCGCGAACCCCGTAGTTTTTGATCTCGGGAACCAAAATCAGGAGGTCGATACTAACGTTAAAGGCCTGGAGGTAGGAGGAAAAGTCAGGGTTTTAGGTACCGATGACTGGATTACCACCGTGACTTACTACGATGACAGATCCAGGGCAATTTTTACAGGGTCTCAGAATAATTATTTAAATACGGTGGATGTTGTTAGAACCGCGTATGATTTTTTAGGGAAACCCTTAACGGTAGAATCTAAACATCTAAAGTCTGAGAATACGCCTGTTTGGGTGGTGAATGTTTCTGAAGGCGATATTACCACCATAGATACATTTACGTATGATCACGCCGGGCGATTACTCACTCAAAAGCAGGAAATCCCCGGGCAGGGGCAGGAACTGATCGTAAACAACCAATATGATGAACTGGGGCAGTTGGTCACCAAGAAAGTGGGCGGTCGTGTGGCTAATTCTCCGGAAGAATCTCTGGGATTGCAAACCATAGATTTCGACTACAACATTAGGGGCTGGCTTAGAAAGATAAACGACCATGAAGCCCTGGGAACGGATCTCTTTTCGTTTGAGATTAATTACAATGATCCAACCACCTCCGGACCGGCGCTTTACAATGGAAACATTAGCCAAACTTACTGGAGGTCCGATAATACTAATAAAGATCTAAGGCATTATGATTACAGCTACGATGCTTTAAATAGGATTACAAAAGGTGCCATCACCAACAATGATAATACTCTTGAAAGCAACAAACACAACCTGAAGTTGGTGAAATATGACCGAAACGGCAATATCCTAAGGTTGCAACGTAATGGGTATACCACCAATGGTAGCTTCACGGAGCTGCTGGATTATATGACCTATACCTACAACGGGAACCAACTGGATGACATCCTGGAGCAGGGGCATCATAAAGAAGGCTTTGCCGATGGAACTAATACGCAGACGGGAGACTATGAGTACGACGAAAACGGAAATATGGTGTTGGATAGAAACAAAGGCATCACCGGTATTGAATACAATCACCTGAATCTACCGACAAAGATTGTTTTCAACAATAATGACCCTCTGGTAAGCACTACCTGGGAGGCGATTGAGTACAGATATGATGCTACCGGAGTGAAGTTGGAAAAAAGACTCAAGGAAGGAACACCCGGCAACCATAATGAGGTTATAACCTCTTATGCAGGCAATTACATTTATGAGGGTGACCAGGCGGGAGAAACCATGAAGTTCTTCTCACATACCGAAGGCTATGTAGAACCTGTTATTTCCAAAAACGGGGATATCTCAGCTGTCAATTATGTGTATCAATACAAGGATCATTTGGGAAATATTCGTTTGTCCTATAGAGATGCCAACGATGATTATGGATATATTCTGGACAGCGACTTCGAAGACAGTTTTGACAACTGGCAGCAGGCCGGAACGGTGAACTACGCTCTGGAGGACGGTAGACTCAAAGCCCATGTGAACGCTTCCTGGGAGGGTGTGATGCACCTTTTGGACGGTGGTATCACCACGGCCGCCGGAGAAACATTGACGGTCAAGGTTAATATTGACAAGGGCGATACCCAGTCAAGAATACGGGTATACCTGCCGGAGTATGATGTCAATAATAATCTGGTGAGTTATAATGTGATAAACGGCGACATCCAAACCGGAGAACATGTGCTTACCTTTACGATGACCACTACCGGAAATACCATAACGAGACTACGAATAGATAAGGACAATACCAATACCGCTACGGAGACCTATTTTTATCTGGATCATGTGAGTGTAGCCAGAAATGAGCTCGAAATCCTCGAAGAGAACAACTATTATCCGTTTGGCTTGACGCATAACGGGTATAATTACAATATTTCGCCTAATGTGAATAGTGTCGCTAAGAAGTTTAAGTTTAATGGAGAAGAGCTTGAAAAGGCCCTAGGTTTAAATGCAAACGAAATGATCTTTAGACAGTATGATAATGCTTTAGGAAGATTTTACGTTGTTGATCCATTGGCCGAGAATTATCATGATATTACACCATATCGTTTTGGGTTTAATAACCCTATATTTTGGTCTGACCCAAGCGGATTGATTGAAAAAAGTGTTTTAATAGATGTGTTCAATCGAAGTAAAAGTGGGACAAAATGGTTTAATGATAATGATTCAGGGTTTTATACCGAAGATGGAGGATACGTTGGATATACAAGTGACGACACTGAATTCAATAGATCTCCTGGGGCAGTTACTAATTTACCTCAAGTAACCGTGAAAAAAGGAGATAGGCTAAGTTATCAACTTGCCGCATGGAATACACAGGCAGCAATACATGGTACTAAATGGTACGATTACCGATTTAGGCATGCAAATATTAGTCAAAGAAAATTGAACTGGAGAGAAGAATGGGCACAGTCCGATAATTTCGCTTTGAAATTCTCTTATGGAGTATTAAATGATGCATTTCAAGTTGTTCAAGCCGTGGACGGGAACTTAATTCCAGGTAGAGAAAACCCATTAACTGGAGGTAGGGCAAATATAAACATAGATGGATCCGCAAATTATAAACCGGTGGATGGTTTTGTGAATACGGTATCTTTTGGAACTCCATTTGGAAGAGGGGCTCAACCTGTTAAAGCACTCGTGCCTAAAGGTATTGGCTATGCGAAAAAATTTAATGCAGCCCAGTTTTCAAAAATGTTCAAAGGAAATTTAAGTAGGTTGTCTCCCAAAATTAGGGGAAAATTGAATAAGGCCTTAAATCTGGGAGTTAGCGCTTATAATAATCAAGTGTCAAATGGAATGATAGTTTTAAAATCTCTTTGGCTGGCTGACGATGAAGAATAAATATGAAATTACCCCACGCTATCTCATGTGTCATTCGGGTGGTTTCCCCGCTAGTGCTGGTCTACTTTGACAGGTTTACACTGAATTCATCGAAGTGCTCAATACAAGTCTATGATGTGATATCCTGAGCGACACCAGGGATTTCTATGCGGAATACAAAAATCACAGCTCCTTCTTCATTCTAAGAAACTTTAGAGTAGTTGAAGGAGGCTGTGGTATTACTATTTAGCGTTATTATTCTTATGTTTAGATATTGACTTATATAAGTAATCAAATATGCAGCATTTTAAATCTTTCTCTAGTGAATTTCAAGTCGAGAATTTTGTGTCATTAATTCTTGAGGAGAAACTATCTAAGAGTGAAGTTGTGGCTGGAATAGAATCGCAGAATCTCGATTCTGAAACTATCCGGGTACTGATCCAAAGGCTGGAATTTGCTTATAAAAGAATAGTTGAACCTCTTGATTCTACAACCAAATTCTTGTTGCTATTATTCCCCTTTGGAGTGATCCATCGGCTGTATAAGAACGATTTTTTCGATCTGGAGAAGAACAGAAAAGCCGGATATAAAAGAAAGGTAGAGGAGTATTACAAATATTCGTTTGCAGGCATTATCATTGACATAATGATATTGGTCATTTTGGTTGTCTTTTTATAGAGTTATCAGCCTTGCGAAAAACCAATTTCATGTTAAAGAATCTCAACTCATTATTCACATTTCGAAGCTTTAACAAAGGAGAAGAGAACTGCATCCAGGATAATCCACTATTCCGATTTGTCTTTTTTCAACCGAAGCTTGCTTTTTTCTATTTCTTCGTCAGGACCTTTTTCTATTAATTTGATGTTTCCATCCAGGGTGACGTTTGCGCCATCTTCTATTTCTAACTTACCATAGATGGTCACATTTGCAGTAGGCTCAAAGTGAACGTTGGCTCCTTTTTCTATTGTAACCCCGGAATCGTCATTGCTGTTTTCAATCAAAAAAAGACTCATGCAGTAGCTGCATCTTAATTTGTCGTCGTCTTCCTTTTCAAATTCGGTCGCCCCGCATTGAGAGCATAGAAAGGCTTGCATTTCCATGGATATGGTGTTTAAGAAATGGAATTTATGAAATATTTGGTGAAGTTTTAGAAAAGTGCTTGTTGAGAACGCGCACCGGAAGGAAGTATTCAAAAAAAACAACCGGAACATTCGTTCCGGTCGCCAACACTCTATTGTCTAATTATTAAATGAGCTTCCTTTCACTTAAATTTTTCTTCAAACAAGCCTTTTGAAAGACTTTTGGTTACCTTCTAAGGACTTTCGAATTTTCGAAACCGTTAGTATAGAAGTTATGACCTTCCGAAGGCGCCATATTCCTATGTCTCACGAGTTTTTCAGTATTTCAATTTCATCTTCAATCCTCATTCTCATTCCTCAGGGGGAGCCCCTTTTAAAAACCATTACGCCAGAATCCCTTACCAATCTGGTGTTAGACGGATTCTCAAGAATCAAAGTGTCTTTAGTTATTTTTTTTATTTTGATATCAGCAATATATCCATATTCCATCATAAGTAAGTAGTGAGAATCAAAACCAAGATCAAACTTGAATTTTTTGACCTCGGAATCCGGAGATTTACAAATATAAATTTCGTCCTGAAAAATTTTGATCTCATCACCAAAGTACTCATTGCCAAGAAGTGTTTCGATTTCATAATCTTCCCGAGAAGAGCTGACTCTAGACCAATTTCCATAAACAAAGTTATTGACTTTTGAAGGAACCTTATCAAAAGTAAAAGTCTCTAAATTGTCAATTTGAACCAATACCAATGAGTCTTTGGTTATCTCTTTAACAAAGAACACAGCCCCTTGGAATGTGGAACTTTGTATTTCTAAAACTATAAACTTATTAAAGGGTAAATACACGTCATGGTAAAATCTACCCTTAAAATCAACACTATTGTTTGAAATGGTATAATCAAAACCCGAATTCTCTGATGATAACTTGAATATATAACGGTATTCATCCTCTTGAGTATCTATGCTCCAATATCCCTCCAAGAGATTTATCAAATCATAAGTATCCGCCAACTCAAATCTATCCATTTCTGTTACTTCAAATGGTATGACTTTACCAACAGGATCATCCAAAACCAATTTATCTTTCGCAATCATATTGTACTCCACATTATAGACTTTATTGTCACGCGTGAGGACCAGATTATTATCAGAGAATTCGAGTTTATAATCAATGAAGGTTGAGTCATTTAGAGAATATATTTCAAGTCGAGTTGAAGAGAAATCATAGACCACTCGACTCTCAACATCATAAAATGTTCCTCTAGGCCGATCAACCTCGCATCCCAAAAAATGAAACGTCGACAAGAAAATGAACAGTTGCCTTACTATATTAGTCTTGTATTTCATTTGAAATCAATTCCATAAACCTTTCTTTTAAGGTAACCTCGTAGTAGTATAAAAACTGTTCCTTAAGGCTCTCTGTTCTAAAAAACAATGCGCCGACATGCTTAAAATCACTATCTAAAAATTCTATATACTTATAACCGTCAAACACGTTTTCCATAATAGAGTAAGGGCTTGAGATCAGGGTTTTAGGAAAATGCACGTTTTTGCCAGCTACATAGATATACCCATAGTCCCAATCTCCATATCCAATACCATCAATTACCTCTATGGGAGCATAATTTGATGAAAACAAAACTACACCGTAGTCCCTCCGTATTTTCATCGCATCAAGCCAATTCCTTTTCTCATATGGATTTCCTCGCTTTCTAACAACTGATTCAGGCATCGGAACTGTTGGCGAATACTCCTTTATAACCTTTGATTTTTTTCCTCCAACAATATCGAAAACTGCATCTATATATGTCCATAGAGTAATGTTAGCCAAATATACACTTACTATTTGATATCCCTTACTTTTAGAATCATTACCAATTCCAAATTCTTTGTACACTGAATCTTTAAAGGAAGCAAAATCAATAGAAATAAGGCTACTTTCTCCAGTAACGCTAAGAGTTTGAGAAATAGCTAATCGCCAGTCTTTGGTCCATTCATGAGTCAAATTATTCACATACCAACCATTATTAGTATATGACCATGTTCCCAATCCATACCCATTTGATCCTGTTAAGACAGTTTCATGGATGCCCCCAGCTCCATAGTTATCAAAAATATGATTGCTTACGTCTCCTCCTGAAGGATCTGCATAGATAACAGGATTATTGTCGTACCCATTATAGGTTGACAGCGAATAATGAGTTACTGGATCAATGGTCGTCCAACGGGCTATGGCGGGATCATACTGGCGTAGGTCCATTTCATAGAGATTAATATTGGCGCTCTGGTTAAACTGCCGATTGTTATACTTCCATTGTTGAGCTAGCGAGTTTCCGCCTGAGGTAGTGGACTCATTATATCCAAGATGTTTTAATCCAAAGGGATAGTAGTTACTTTCTTCTATGATCTCGCTATCGGCCACGGAGTTATCACCATTAGTGTCGCTATAAGATAGGCGGACATTTCCTAGGTGATCGGAATATTGAAAAACGTACTGATAATCTGTTGTGTACGTCGCCCCACGACCTTTACTCCAGCCTGTTTGAGAAACTTTTTTCTGCACATATCCTTCTGGAGTTCCAAAAAACTGCAAGTCGCCATTTTCGTACACATATCCGCCAACATATTCAGTAGTTTGAATATTACTGCTGGTGTCGGTAAACTCTTTTTTGAGCTTTACACCTAGAGCATCGTAGACATAACTAATACTTTCTCCAGCGGTTGTAGTAATTGAAACAGGAAGATTTAGATGATTATAAGATATATTGCTGATTCCCTTATTATCATCAGTTTCCATATTTCCATTAACGTCATAGGTATAATCTTGGTTACTACCCAAGGCATCATCTTTAAATCCAAGTGCCTGACTGCTTGGCGCCGCAGTACTATTATCAACTACGCCAAGTAGCTTGTTTCCATCATAGTTGTAAGAGAGTACATCCCACCATGGATTTCCAGTGTTGGCCAAATTTCTACCTCTACGATCCAGGGTTTGGATATTTCCGTTTTTATCGTAGGTAATATTATTTACCGTATTATAGGTGATAGTAGCAAGGGTATTTCCTTCCCGACTATTAGCCTCTAAAATGCGGTTTACGTCATCATAGCTATAAGTATAACCACGTTTTATCTCATCTTTTCGCGTCTTCCAGATCATTTGGGTAATATTTCCATTATAAAGTATATCCCCAGGAGCGTTTCCTTCTTTGCTGGTATAATTGAGCTTTAAATGAAAGAGATCATCATTTGGCCCTTCAACTCCATTAGGAATAGGATTAATCTCCGTCAGCCACCTCCTAACATTGTAGGTATAATTGATATTTTGTAGTACTTTATCGATACCATTCCCACTAAGTTCAAAATCCTTTACCGAGGCACCTGTTTTATAAAACGACAAATCTCCTATAAGTTCTGCGGTGCTTGCATTTTGAATAGTTTCAAGGGTTGTACCATTACTTTTAAAAACTATAGTTGTACCACTTCGCTCAACTGAAAGTACATCTCCTTCTTTGTAATAGCCGTAGGCGCCATACTGGGTTCCATTTGCATAAATATATAGGACATTCCAAAAGCTATTGGGATCATTCACTTCAGATAACCGGAAGGCGTAGGTAATATCAGAAGGATTTACTGTATTATTAGCTTCTGCTAATCCAAGATAAGCATCATTATTTTCGGATACAACAGTAAAAGAAACACCACCGGATTCACTGGCTTTAATCTTTCCTTTAGTCGCCAGGCCGGAATCCCAGCCCGTAGCCGTTGATTTAGTAATTGTTCCATCGGCGTAAATATCCAATTTCACGACTCCGCCATAACCTTCTTCAATAGTTTCGCCACCCACTCTTTTTACCTCTAACTGCCCCAATTCATCATAGGTATTCTCAGCAATTAGTTCCAAAGGTTGAGTCTCTATCTGATTTGTATGACGCACCATTCTTCCTTGTCTGTCATAGCTGAAAAAGTCTACATAGCTAAAAGCAGGATCACTCCCTTTTTGATGTGTCGTGGTAGTCTCCAATATCAATCCTTCAAAATCGATAAGACTTTTAACATTGTCTTCCGTGTTTAAATACGTGTTACGAGAAGAAGAATATATAAGTCGTTTTTCATCATCGTAACCTGAGATTGATGTGATCCAATCTACCTGTCCTGGCAGGGCTGAGGGATCTAAAACTCTAACAATGGAGCCTGTAGATAACCCTTGCGTATCTGTTGTTGGAACGACGCCATACACGCTAGCAGGTAAAGACAGGTTGTCGGTATCAAAAGCATACGTGTCAAAATAACTAAGGGTATGCAATTCAAGATTAGCTGTTGGAAAAGCAGAGTTCGTATAGTAAGTGTCTTTTCCATCAATAGGATTGGCACTGGGAGATTTAGTCTCCCAAAAAACAGATTGTTGATCCATGATCAACTGTAGTGATACCCTATTGGAAGAAGAGGAGTAAATCCCGGTATAAACAATACGCCCTAAACCATCAAATTTTGTAAACATCCACTGATTGTTTTCTTTTTGAAGTGCATCTTGAGTTAGTACTGGGCGATCTAATTTGTCATAGACAATGGATTCCCAACCTTTTCCTGGGATCTTTTTTTCAATGAGTCTATTTCTGTAATCATAACGATACTGATAGCCTAACTTGTCCAAGACCTCCTGAGCGCTCGTAGAAAGCAGTCCAAAGGTTACAATTTGATCGGAAGCCTCTGGTGAGAGTACGAAGATCAGATTGTCAAAATCATCATAGATGTAATAGGTATCCAAAACTGTAGAGCCATTATAACTGCGCTGAAGCACTGTTTGTCCAGATTTGTTTTTAAATTCAACCATGGTTCCTGCATTACCATCGGAGGGTTGCCAGTTTTCGTCTTTGATAACCGTCTTAAATAAACTGTTTTCCAAATACGTGGCCTCGTAAACAATACTAGGAGGATTGTTAATGGGATCATTACCAGGAAAGTATCCTACTGAAAATTTCCTAACCTCTGAGCTAGAATTGAAACCGTATTCATATTTCATGGTATGATCGGTGTCACTTGTTGCATCCAACAACCATGGGGTACCAGGAGCGGTAGTTTCCATAGGCCTGCTCAAAGGTGAAGGTTCAAAACGTGTTTGGGAATAAGGATTCTGGGTGTTCTCATATTTCTCTGTATTGTAATAGCCGTTAATATCACTCAACAATGTCGTGGGATCAACATAGTCCAAATAATCAGTTCCCAAAACATTATCGCTCGGAACTGGTAGGTAGCCTTTTTGTTGCCTACCGAAACGATCATATCCAATATGCTGGGTAACATTTTGAAGTTGTCCGCCACTACGCGAATTAACGGTTTGTTTGGTTCGACCTAAACCATCAAAATAGGTTATGGTTTCGATCTTATCGTCTATAAATACATTGGGTAATCCGGCCTGTTGCACCGGAACTTTGTAAATGGTCTCTTTCTGATAATTCTCTGAGGTAGTTTGTCCTAACAATAAGCTAGGAACAAAAGCTAAAAGGATATATATTATTTTTTTCATTGCTACGTATTTTATTGTTGATTGCCTGTACAATTAATACTCACGGAAGAATTCATGGTTACTGTTACCGATGAATTTGATACCTGATTGTCGATTACTTTGCATCTGAATTTAATCCAGGTATAATCGCAAAGGGAAGACATATGAATGTCATAAGGAAGTTGGTACGAGTTCGAAGTTGTCACGTCGAAGTTGGTAAAGCTTCCGGTGTTATCCAACTGATATGACCACACATAAGTAAAGTCACCTGATCCTCCCGAAAGCCCTGTTACATTGCCCGAATAGAATGAGGTGGGATCGTCAGCAAGATTCTGAGTCGTGATACCTCCAACTTGCAGGGGGTCAAAACCTCCTCCGGTGGAGCCTCCACCGGTATCATTGAGTCTGTAATTATACCCATATTCTTTGATGACATTTCCATCTTTATCCTTAACATAAAGCAAGCGATGAAAATCATCATAAACAAAGGATGATGTATATCCATCTGGGGTTGTCTGAGTAGCCATTCCGATTTCAGGAAAGTAGGTGTAGGTAGTCACAAGAGCGTTGGGAAGCCCACTTCGCAGTGGTTGTAAAGCATTCTCTAATGCTATGCCATCCAATGATTGTATGGAATTGTAATTAATAATTCCTGTTACCTGATTGTAGGTGGCATTTTCAATCTTTGCCACAGGATACCTATGACCATAACCCCATATTACAGTAGTGTAGGCCCCCAAGTCCTGGTGATACTCAACTAAATTGTCATCCACATACCTGTCAAAATGCAATCGATCTTCCAGACCAGACCCTGCTTTTTCCGTTCGGATCGTCTCAGGTAGCGTTCCACTAAATAGGGTTTTTTGGGTAGCAATGAGATTTCCTGCTCTGAAATTTTCAGTTTGTACAGGAATATTTACCATGTTAGCCTGCTCAAGTGTCCCATAATCTGATACGAAATTCTCCGGATAGAAGTATTTGGTAATTTCCAGATCGTCCTCGCTATTAGTGGTAATAGTTAATTTGAGCAGGTTGTTTTCCGTATTGACAACAGTAGTTTGCGATGGATCTGCAATTACCTCACCCGCACTATAAGAAGTTCCGCTTTTTGTTAAGTTATTGTCATAATAGCGATAATAGGTTGTCTGTGATAGTTCTTTGCCGTTTTCGAACTGCCTATTGGTTCGTTCGGTCATTTGACCACCACGACCTTTGATATAATTGGGTCGAAGTACCAATGAGGCAATAATCGGATCGGTTGTAACCTCCTGGTTTTGCCCAATTTCAAAACTCTCTGGAGGGGGAGTCAAGCCTCCGAAAACTGTTTCTCCTAATGCTGGATCATAGCTGCCGGGCAAACGTTGAATTGACCAGCAACCATTTGAATTTGTTGGCACAGCATAGGCGAACGAATAGTTAGGATCGGTTTCTACAAAGATGGCTTTCTGCTCATAATACTGCGCGTAGTCATACTTAGTACTGGTAGAAGTTTTTAAAACTGGAGACGTACCAGAACCATCATCTTCATAACTTCCAGTACCACTAGACATACCTAAACCGTAATCAACTGCATAATTGTTTACATTGTTTGAGCCTAGACCAGAAAGGGAAGGAATGGTGTAGATGCCATTTCTGTAATACGAACTTGCAGCCTTAAAGTTATACACATTATACCCTGATGAGGCTAGGCCATTCTCATCCAGAATTTTTTCAATTACTTTCGGATAGACAATATGAGGTGTGCTACCTCCATTTATCATGCCTACTCGTGTTAGAATGTTGGCCGTTTGTACGGTGCTTCCTACTTGTACCTGACGTGGTTTGATAGTAGTAAGCTGATCTGCCTTAAATGCTACTGTACCGGAAGGGTATTCATACACCTTATGGTTTGCTACCACACCTGGGGCCGAATAATCTTTTATTTCTTTGACCCTCGATCCTGATTTGGCGTTATAAACAGGAACAAGTACAGCTGTTTCCTCATATCCTGATATTTCAATGTCTAATGTTACACCTGCATAAGGATTAACAAGGAAAACCTGATAGCAACCTTCGTCTAACCAAACTAAATCCTCGTAAGGATCACTTCCATTACCATTGTCAACAGGCCAAATAATGTTATTGGAGATCTGTTGACAGTTGGCATCTAAAACATCACCATAATCTATAGCTACACAATTACCATTACCATCTTCGTTTATGGCCACGATATAAGCCAAATATCCATACAATGCAGAAAGAGGCGGTGTTCCTGTAATTGTAAAATCAACACTGTGATGTCCGGATTGGTTTATTCTAAAAGTTGCAGATTGAACTTCAGGCGTTACTTCCCCCTGTCCGGGTATGACCGCATTACAAAGGTTGGGATCAACATTTGGTAAGCTAGCGCTGGTAGTAGCAAGTGTTTCGTCCGCGTATATAACCTGTTGATTTTGAATTTCACTTTCATAGGTTAGCTCCATGTTTTGCTCGTAATCAAAAACGGTATACCCTCCAGTGGGATAAGTAATGCGACTTAACATTCCTCCTTTACCTGTGGTTGCTGTTCGGGTAGCCCCTGGAAACCAAGTTATACCCCCATAGTCGAAGGGTGGATAGAGCACCGAGGCATTGTCATTGTTGTTAGGATAACCCATATAGTCCATTCCGAGAGATGTTGTGGATGGCAAGAAGTTTCCGAAATATTCAAAGGTGTATTCTTCCTCTTGAGCTCCGGTTTTATCCTTGATAATAACCTCATCCAAACGAAGGCGTACAAAATTGGGTTGGGTGCTGTTAGGATCAACATTTTGATCCTTTTTGAAATAGCTCTGGTTTAATTCAAACGTTTTATACTTACTTCCTGGGAAGTCCGTGTAGATGGTTACTTTATCTACCCGCGAATTTACGCCAGCAATGTCATTCCTTGAGCCATAGTCAATGACGGCGAACTTTTCTCCGTTGTACTTAATTTCCTTTAGAACAACTTGCTTAATTCTATAGTTGGTATATATGGTAGAAGTTATTCCACCGGTACCCGTTCCAGAGATGTCCTTCTCATCCATTTGCCCCGGAATAGCAGTTGTAGAAGCTGCCCAATAAGGTAGATTGTTATCATAGATAAACTCATAAGTATCCTTTCCATTGGGAGATACAATTTTTGTTAAGGCCCAGGAAGAATTATAATCCTTGGAATACCCAATCGGTGGGTCTCCGTCAATATCATCCGTATTCTGTGTTCGTGTATTTTCAACATCTTCAAGGACACTTCCGTTTTTGTTTCCAAAGTAGTATTTAGTGCCGTTATCACTTGTGATTATCCAGGTTTCGATAGACCGCTGAGCACCAGTTCCACCGTTGTTCTCACGAGTATAGCTTATTTCTAGGCGAGGATTGTTAAGTGCAACAGGGGATTGACTCGAAACGTTGAACACAATTGTCTCGGTAAGTCCGGGAGCACTGAGTTGAAAGAAATCAGGCTGGGTGTCATATTTTCCCTTATTGACATCTCTGAGAAACAAGAGATAGTCATTAGCCGCCTGCTGACTTGGAAAGCAGGAAGGAGTTGGGTCGTCCCTGTATTGTAATATTTTGCTTTGGACGGAACTATCCCAAAAAGAGTAATACGGGAGGCCAGTAATGGAGGTATACTCATCAGGCTGACCATTAACCACCCTAGAGATTCTACCTCCGACTGCTAAATTCCAGCCAAGACCAACTCCTGTGGCCAGTTGGTTTACTTTAATTCCATTGGAGGCATAAGAGAATGAAATCGGAAGACTCATTTCTCGTCCCTTGTGGACGTAAATGGGTACTTGAACATTTGGAGTACCCGTGAAAAGATTTACCTCGGTGTTACCGTAGGTTGCAAATGCATTTGCCTCGGGAGAATTAGGGATAGAAATAGCCCTTGAAATTTCCCCGGCATGATTAAAGTTGTTAGTGGATTGACCATAGGAACAAGTTGACACCCCAATGGCAAGACACAAGACAATCACAAATTTCCTCATAACGAAATTCATTTTAAAAATTAAACAATAAGAACTCATGCCAGGAATTACACCCGGACCATAGGGGGGAACAAAAGGGGGGTACTCACAGAAGGGTGGTGCAAATACCAGTTTAGACCAAAAAAATTTGGCCTTCCAAACTTATCTAAAAGGGGGGGTGATAATTTTGGTGGGAATAGGAATAACTCCTATCTGATGTCAAATGTAGAAAAAAAGTGGATTCGTGCAACCGGATTCAGAAAAGTATTACAAAAAAGGTGTCGCAAATCTATAGATAACAAAACCCTGTAGTACGTACTACAGGGTTTTGTTATCATTATCTATTGCTTATTATTATTCCGCGGGAACAACATTAATGTCCGGTAGATTTTCCGGGCGTACACGTCTTCCGCGTACCCATAGCTTGATACGATACACGATGAAGAACAGTAACGGTACGATGATCAACGTTAAGAAGGTTGCGATGATAAGTCCGTAGATCACTGCCCAGGCCAATGGTCCCCAGAAGATCACATTGTCACCTCCCAGGTAGAAGTTGGCATCGAACTGTGAGAACATCGAGAAGAAATCAATGTTCACCCCAATGGCCAACGGAATTAGCCCCAGTACCGTAGTGATCGCAGTTAGAATTACAGGACGTAAACGTGCCCGTCCTCCACGTACGATGATCTCGGCAACTTCCTCCTTCGACAACATGGCATCATCCGGAAGGCCTTTTTCTACGATCTTCCTGTCGATGAGCAGCTGGGTATAATCCAGTAGCACCACCCCGTTGTTCACCACAATTCCCGCAAGCGAGATGATTCCCATCATGGTCATCATGATCACAAATGAAGCTCCTGTCGCCAGGATTCCACCAAATACCCCGATAAAACTCAGGAAGATGGCGATCATGATCATCGTGGGTTTGGAGATCGAACTGAACTGGAAGATCAGAATCAACATGATAAGTCCCAATCCGGAAAAGAAGGCTCCCATGAGAAAGCTCATCTGCTTACCTTGCTCTTCAATCTGACCCGTATAGTCTATACTTACACTTTCCGGCATGTCGGCAAAACTCTCCATCTCACTTTGGATCTGAGTAACAATGGCATTGGCATCGGTAAAACCTGGTGCCAGAGCCGAATATACGGTCACTACCCGTTTCGAATCCCGGTGCTTGATCGCACTAAAGGAAGAGGTGTTTTTCTGAGAGGCCACCGTCGAAATAGGAATCTCCTTGACCTGTCCGCTCGCCTGATCGCGGAACGTGATATTCTGATCGAACAGGGCGGAAGTACTATACCGCTCATTCTCATCGAACCGTACGTAGATATCATAGTCTTCTCCGTCTTTCTTATACACACCGGCCTTTTCACCGAACAGGGAACGGCGTAATTGCGTTCCAACCATTCCCGTAGGCACACCCAGCTCACCCGACTTTTGCCGGTCGATCACTACCTGCATGGAAGGCTTCCCTTTGTTAACGTCGATCTTGATCTCGTCAATTCCGGCAATGTTCTTTTCATTAATGAAGTTCCGCATGCGCTCAGCCGTAGCGATAAGCTCATCGTAATCGGGACCTTCCAGTTCGATATTAACCGGATATCCAGCAGGTGGACCTACAGCATCTTTTTCCACGGAAATAGAGACTCCGGGATATATACCCTGTAAGGCTTTTTGTATCCTGCCGCGCAGTACTTCCGAGTCTTTCCCGTTTCGGAACTTAAACTCCCGCATAGTCGCCGTGATCTTTCCCCGGTGCGGCATCTCAGCCGAAGAACCGCCATCCGTGTTCGGATTTCCGGCACCTTCACCCACCTGGGAAACCGCCGACTCTACCAGGAAGTTGTAATTAGCCCCCTCCATGTATTCGGAGTCGTTGACCATCTCATATACTTTTTGCTCGATCTCGGCAGTGATCTGATTGGTCTTTTCGATATCAGTACCCTGTGGATATTCGATATACACAATAATCTGGTTCGGTACATTATCCGGGAAGAACTCAATCCCGGTTCGCTGTGAAGCGACCGAAGCACCAAAGCCCATAAATGTGATGAACAATAAACCGAAGATTCCAACAATGAACAAGACAGGTTTTCTTCCGCGAAGGGCCCAGGACAGGAAGCGCTGATAGCGACTTTCAATACGGGTAAGGATACGACGCTGGAAGTAATTGGCCGCACGTTTCAGGAAATATCGATACACCCAGAACATTATGGCTACAACGATCATTAAGGTACCCAGACCACGAACAGGTCCGCCCAGGAAATAAATGAACAACCCGATTGGGATCATTATAACCGACAGACGGATCAGTTGTTTGCGAGTAAGTACTTTTTCGCCTACCTCCATATAGCGCGAAACCAGCATGGAGTTAATAAAGATGGCAACAAAAAGCGAGGATCCCAGAACCACCGAGAGCGTAATTGGGAAATAGATCATAAACTCACCCATTACACCCGGCCACATACCCAGAGGCACAAAGGCCGCTACGGTCGTTGCTGTAGAGATAATGATCGGGAAGGCAATCTCTCCAATTCCTTTCTTGGCCGCCTGGATGCGGGACATCCCTTCTTCATCCATGAGGCGGTAGACATTTTCTACAACCACAATACCATTATCCACCAGCATTCCCAGCCCCATAATAAGAGCGAACAGGATCATAGTGTTCATGGTGTATCCCATGGCCGAGAGGATCATAAAGGACATGAACATGGACATCGGGATCGCAAATCCTACGAACAAGGCATTTCGGAAACCTAAGAAGAACATCAATACGGTTACCACCAGGATGATCCCGAATATAATGTTGTTCACGAGGTCACTTACCTGGTTGTTGGTTTTGGCCGACTGATCATTGGCCTTGGTTACCTGAAGATCCGGAGGGAAGAAATTAGTCGTCATGTCTTCCAGGATTACGTCAATCTTCTCCACCGCTTCGATCATATTCTTCCCGGAGCGTTTCTTCACGTCCAGCATTACCACGCTTTCTCCAAAGTCACGGGCATAGGTGGTTTTGTCTTCTTCTTCAAACCGGATGTCGGCAATGTCCTTGAGATATACGGGGCCATTGTCGGATTTCACCACAAAGTTCTCCAGTTCACTGGGCTTTTCCACTTCACCCAGAACCCGGATCGATCGGCGTTGCCCGCTGGAGATCAGGTTTCCGGCCGAAATGGTAACATTCTCGTTGCGTATGGTATTCAACACGTCGTCAAAACTGACCTGGGCCGCCATCATCTTGTATATGTCTACGGCAACCTCAACCTCTTTTTCCTGTGCACCACGAATGGACACTTCTTTAATCTCCTCGAGATCCTCAATCTCATCCTGCAGATCCTCGGCAAACTCCTTTAATCGGTCTACCGGATAATCACCGGTTATATTAATGTTGAGGATGGGCATTTCTTCGGAAAGACTCAACGCAAATACGTTGGGCTCTACCTTCGCACTGTTAAACGTAGGCCAGTCCTCATTCGCCTTTTCACTGTCTACCTCATCCTTTACCTTTTGCTTTGCCTGTTCAACTGTGATGTCCTCGTCAAACTCAACTGTTATGATTCCGTAGTCCTCCTGTGAGGTGGATAAGATCTCCACCACATTGGATACGTTCCTCAGTTTGTCTTCCAGCGGATCGATAATGAGACGCTCAATATCTTCCGAAGTATTGCCGGGGAACGGTACGGAAATATAGATCTTGGTTTCATTGATCTCCGGGAAGTTCTCCCGCGGCATACTGGTATAGGCCACAGCTCCCAGGATCAGGAAGATGGCAATCATCACATAGATCACCGTTGGGTTGTCTATCGCCCAACTCGAGAGCCGAAACTCCTTGTCAACTTGTTTCTTCTTTTTCGCACTCATGATCTAGTTGTTTTTAATAGTTATTTCCTGCTTATCCTTTACAGCACGAGCTCCCTCAATAATAATGGCATCGCCGCTTTGAAGGCTGTCCAGGACCTCGATCACATCCCCCTGGGCTTTCCCGGTGGTTATGAATCGACGCTTGGCAATCGTACCGTTGTCATCGTTAGCAGCGAGGTATACATATTGTTGTCCTTCCGCATTTTCAGAGATAACACTCAATGGAATAAGCACGGCATTCTCACTGGTGTAATCGTTAATTCGGATACGCGCGGTTAAATTAGGTTTTACCTTTCCGCTTTCGTTCGGCACATCAATTTCCACTGAAAAAGTCCGGTTTCCGGGGTTGATGTAGTTCCCGGTTTCGCGTACTTCAGATTGGATCGTCTCCCCGAGGATCGGGAAGTTAATAGATACTTCTTTGCCGGGAACGATGCTACTCAGGTAGCGTTCGGGCACATCGGCTTTTATGTACATATCATCCAGGTTCACAATTCGGAACAGCGCCTGTCCAGGGGCTACAACTGTCCCTTGTTCAGTAATCACATCATCAATGACTCCCGAGAACGGAGCTTTCACGGCTGTCTTTCCAAGCTGGCTTTTCAGCTGATTCACCGCATTTTGTGCTGACTCATAGTTCGCCTTGGCCTCCAGGTACTGGATCTCCGATCCGATTTGCTGATCCCACAACCGCTTCTGACGGTCGAAAGTTGTCTTGGCCAGTTGCGCCTGTACTTCCAATTGACTCACCTGACTTCCCAAACCACCATCATCAATGCGCGCAAGAATCTGTCCTTTGCGCACCTTATCACCTTTTTGTACGAACACCCGTATAAGTGTTCCCTGGTATTCGGGATAGATGACTACGTTCTGTTTGGTCTCCACATTACCCTGTAATTCGATGTAATGCTGAAACAATGTATCCTTCAACACCTGGGCGGTCACCAGGGCCGACTTATCGGTCGTATCCAGCCGTTTGATGGCGTCGTCCAGTTGTTTAAGTTGCGCCTGGATCTCAGTTTGCTCGGCCTTAACTTCTTTTCGTTTGGCTTGCAGGGCTTCCAGGTTGCTCTCTTCGATAAGGGTATCTACCGATTTTCCTTCGTTACCCCCACCCCCGCAGGCGGCAAGTACGGTAACAGTTAGAAGACTAATGATGATCTTTTTCATTGTGATATGTTTTGGTTGAAGGATTCTTTTTTGGATTAAGAGTTGTTGGGTTATTCAGTTATTTGGTAAAAAGTTCAACGATTATACGATTAACCAAATAAGCCTATCGCCCTCTCAATTGAGGGGTATTCAGTACCGTTTCCAGATCGGCTTTGGCATTGATCACATTCAGCATTGACTGGAAATATTGTTGTTGAGCTGTGTATAGTTGTAATTGCGCCTGGCGCAGATCAAAACTCGTGGTAAGTCCTTCCGTGAACTTTACCTGATTCTTGTTTTCAACGCGCTCTGCGAGCTGGAGGTTTTTCTTTGAATTTTCATAGCTCTCCACCGCAAACACATAATTGCTCTTGGACGTGTTGAGTTCCAGTTCCACATTTTGAGTGGTTTCTTTCAACTCGGTCTCTGCCTGCTCCAGAGCTATTCGCGCCTGTTGGGTCCGTGCCCCACGCATCGCGCTACTGAAGATCGGGATGCGCATGTTAACACCCAGGACTGACGACTGGAACCAGCGTTGGTCTCCGTCAAAGAAGGTGAACTCGTCGCTGTTGGCCTGCGTCGCGTAATTGACAAAAGCATTGATCGTTGGCAGCGCCCGGCTCTTTTCAAGCTTCAGTTCCAGACTGCGCTGCTCCGTAAGATTGTAGGCGATCTTATAATCGACATTATCTTCTACATTCAATGCCGTATCCATAAAGGCGAGATTAATGTTCTTTTGAGTGAGATCGTCCAGTGTTTCGAGCATGGATACAGGAGCATCCACATCAATTCCAAGCGCCACATTGAACATCTGTTTTGCAATGGACTGAGTGCGCTTCGCGTTGCTCAGTTGTGTTTCGATATCCAGCAATGTGATCTCGAGCTGTTCTACACTTTCCTCTTCGGTGAGGCCGTTCTCAAAGATCTTCCGGGTCTCGTAGAGGTTGCGTTCCAGATTGGTCTTGTTGCGTTCAAAAATTTCGACAAGCTCCTCGGCCAGCAGTACACTACCGTAGGCGTTGATAACCCCTTTGCGGACTTCCAGGTTGGTTTTTTCGGAAGCATTTTCCGAGAAATCCAGGAACGCCTTGGCGGCCTGAAGGCCCACCAGGTAACTTCCGTCAAAGATCAACTGGTCCAAGGTCGCAGTAGCGCTGGCTACGTGTTGCGTTCCGAAGACAACGGGAACAAAAGTTCCGGGTGCCCCACCGGTGATCTCAGCCGGGATAAGTGTTACGGGCTGCTTGAGGTTGTTTTGATAGTTCACCGCTGCACTGATCTGCGGTAATCCGCTGGCAGTGGTTTCCCACTTCCGCTTTATGGCCTTGGCAATATCGCGTCTGGCGTTAATGGCTGTGTAGTTACTATCGAGGGCAAAACTAATGGCTTCTTCCAGCGTAAAGCTATAGGATTTTTGTTGTGCGAATCCCAGGCTAGTTGCCAGAAGTAACAGCAGTACGGTTAGTGACTTCCTCATTCGATTGTTGGTTTTGTATGAATTGGTTTAATACTTTGAGACCTTCTTTGGTGACAACGCCCCGGAGGTGATACTCCAGATAATCTTCCATAAGTTGCTCTTTGGGAAAGCGATCGGGAGGGAAGAGCGCATCGTCTTTTACCCCGTTTATTCCCAGGAAATAGATTCTGGATACGAATTCCACATCCAGGTTCTGGCGATAGAGCCCCTGCTCGATACCACGGTTCACATTCAAGAGCATGCAATCGTGTACTTGCTCGAAATGTTTCAGCTTTAGGGCGCTGTGAATCTCGGGGTAGTACTTCTGCAATTGGTACTGTGGCGAAGATTTGTCATTCTTTAAATGCACCATTACGAACTTTTTGATCTCATAGAGTTCTTCTATGGGATTCTTGTTCGATTCAACAATGCAATCTATACCATCACAAATCACATCGAACATATACATGGTCGACTCTGAAACCAGGTCGGTCTTATTCTTAAAGTGGGCGTAAATGGTCTTTTTTGAAATGGCCATCTTCTCTGCAATCTCGTCCATCGTTACACTCTTGAAGCCCAGTGTAATAAACATTTCCGCCGCTGTTTCTATGATCTTATCTTTCATAACGAGCGACAAAAGTAGCTGCGGAAACTTTTAAAACCAAAAAAGTTTCCAAAGTTTTACTCTTTTTTAACATTTTGTTAATTCGGTTTTCTATCATGAAGACGATCCAACATACGCTGGTTTGGACAGCATG
This sequence comes from uncultured Aureitalea sp., assembly GCA_964614415.1. Lineage (GTDB taxonomy): Bacteria > Bacteroidota > Bacteroidia > Flavobacteriales > Flavobacteriaceae > CAZTLE01. The sequence continues at coordinate 21,785 of CAZTLE010000044.1, forward strand.
TAGTATTTTTGCGTGAAATTTGTCTATGGAAGCACTCACATCGTACAGGGATTTGCTGGAAAGTCATTTAGAGCAGGTGATCTCATCCCAGGAACCCGAACAGCTCTATACTCCAATCAAATATATCCTCTCGCTGGGAGGGAAACGTCTTCGACCGGTTCTCACGTTAATGACGTCCGATTTCTTTGGAGGAAAAACAGAAGACGCCATGAACGCGGCCCTGGCGGTGGAACTCTTTCACAACTTTTCGCTTATACATGACGATATCATGGATAATGCTCCGTTGCGCAGAGGGAAGGAAACGGTGCATGAGAAGTGGGATCTCAATACCGGGATACTGTCGGGTGACGCCATGCTTATCCTGGCCTATCGCCTTTTTGAAGGATATCCCCCGGAGACCTTTCGCGAGCTGGCCATTCTGTTCAGTCAAACGGCGCTCGAAGTATGTGAGGGTCAACAGTACGATGTCGATTTTGAAACCCGCGATGATGTTATGGTCACCGAATATTTAAAGATGATCGAGTACAAGACAGCCGTGCTCGTTGGAGCTTCAATGAAGATGGGCGCCATTGTAGCCGGTGCTTCCGATGCCTGCAGGGAGCGCATCTATGAATTCGGTCGGGACCTGGGCATTGCCTTCCAACTACAGGACGACTACCTGGATGCTTTCGGCGATCCGGAAACCTTTGGAAAACAGGTAGGAGGCGATATCATTGCCAATAAGAAGACCTTTCTGTATTTAACCGCTCTGGAGAATGCATCATCGGAGCAGGGGTCGGATTTAAAACAATTCTTTAGCAATCACACTTCCGATACCGCGGCCAAGGTGGAAGCCGTGAAAGCCATTTTCCTGGAGACCGGTGCGGCCGACCGTTCCCGTGAAGCCATTGAGCAGTACACTCAAAAAGCATTCGAGATACTGGATGAGATTATCATGGAAGACGATAAGAAAGAGATGCTTCGCGAGTTCGGTACGTTCTTAATGCGACGAACCGTCTAGAAGAATACCCGCACGAAGGGAATGTAAGCATCGGCATAAACACTGCGATTGCTGTCAAACAAAACGTCGTAACGAACACCTACCGTAACCGGCCCGTTGCGAAACCCTACACCCAGAAAGAGGGCCGGATACCAGTAATTCTCATCCTCAAGTCCGAGAATGGAATCGTAGTTCCGGGAAACATTGAGCTGCTCGAATTCGGCCGATAGTTGCAATTCGGGGATTACATTGTACAAAGCCAGTACACTTCCTCCTATAATTGTGGAATTGTAATTGTTTCTGAAGGAGTTATACGTTCCGTTGAGGCCAACACCCATGGCAAACTGCGGATGGAATTCGTAGATCGCACTGGGCGCCAGGGTTCCGCTAAAGAAACCATTACCAAAACTAAGTCCGATACCACCTCCAAACCGAACGTTTGACCAAAACGGATGCGGTTCCTGATCCTGTGCGCTTACCGAAGTCGAGACTCCCATAAAGAGAAGCGCAATCACCACTGTTCTAATACCAAATAATGCCTTCATACGCGGTGTAAGTTTTTAATGAAATTGCTACTTATAAATATATAAAATCGAGAAAGGTAGTTCATGGATTTGTTGTATTTTTGTATCGTTTTACTAAAAAGAAGCCCTTGGTATTCCTAGTATGGATAGATTTTCGTTCCTAAACGCAGTTCACCCTTCCTTTATCGCCGAGCTCTATGATAAGTACGTTACGTACCCTGATAGTGTTGAGCCCAGTTGGAGGGCTTTTTTTCAAGGGTTCGATTTCGGGCTCGAAAACGGAACACTTTCCTCTTTGGGTCTTGAAATCGACGGAGAGGTGGTGCCTGAAACCGTTCTCAAGGAATGTCAGGTAATTAAACGCATCGACGGATACCGCACCCGCGGACACCTTTTCACGCAAACAAATCCGGTTCGGGAGCGAAGAAAATATACGCCTACGCTTGAA